>CAYNQF010000001.1:0-71255 GCA_964399265.1 uncultured bacterium
CGACAATCACCGGGTCGGTCGGACGTTCATACGTCCTTGCGCCTGCTCCGCGCGGGACCGGGGGAGGTTGTCATGCGACGGATCAATGCAAGGCCGATCTCACTCGCCTCTGTGCTCTTCGCCTGCGTTCTCATGCCTGCGTCGGCGCTCAGCGCAACGTCGAGCGAGGCGCGCGATGCAGCCGCGCTGCGCGTGACCGACGTCGCCGACTATACGCGCGCGTATCCGGACGCGCCTGGTGCCTTCGCGCCGTGGTCGGGGGACATCACTGCAGGAGATCCGGTGCTTGTTCACCGCTACTCCGACCTCGCTCCCTCGTACTACATGGTCCCCCTGCTCGATGACCGCGCCACACCGAACTCGGTCATCACGATCGACGCGGAGACCGGGGTCTGGCAGGGCTACTGCGAGCTGCGCGACCGCGGGCCCTTCCCGACGATCGGACGAGAACACGCGGCCGTGCTCATCTCGCAGGCCGCGGGCAGTCGATGCGACGCGTCGGAGCTGCTCGCCGTGAGCATGCCGAACAAGTGCATCTACTGGCGCTACGAGGGTGGCGGCACGGAGGTCTTCGCGAGCCTGTGGGACGAGTCGGACGTTCGGGTGGGCGCCGACGCGGAGCTGGTGCGGGATCTCGACGCGGGCGCCGGGGCGGCCGGTGGCGTGGAGCGCGACTCGACGGCTGAACCCGGCAACGGAGCCGGCGACCGCTATCCTACCTCGTACGACATCAGCACCGTGCCGCACTACTATCAGGGGACCAACTATCACTGCGGCCCGGCATCGCTCGAGATGGTGTTCGACTACTGGGGCGTGCACGTCAACCAGACGGACATCGGCTACGCCGCGGCGGCCAACCCGAGCTACGGGGTCTACACCGACGACCTGAGACGCGCCGCGCACTTCAGCCAGAACAGCACTGCCTACGGCGACGCGTCGCTCCACGGCTACGACGAACGGTGGCACGGGTACGCCGCATCGGAGAACCAGTGGTCGTACCCGAACACGAGCGACCCCGATTACACGACGCGCTACACCGACCTCAAGGGCCTCGTGAGCTCCGACTGTCCGATCATCCCGCTCACCTACTACGACACGAGCCACAACTCCGGTCACTTCCGCGTCATCAAGGGCTACGACGACAACACCAACGTCTTCATCGTGCACGACCCCTGGTACAACCCGCCGTATGAGGGGCCAAACGTGCACTTCAATCAGAACACGTTCGTAGACGACCTGTGGACCCGGTACTACAGATGGGCTCTCTTCGCTGCGCCGTGGTTCCTCGACTACGATGTGAGCCCGAACCCGCCTCCGCGAGGCCGGCAGTTCACCTTCTCGCTGGACACCGAGTACCCGGGCCCGCACCCGTTCGACGGCGACTTCAGCGTGGGCACATCGGCGTATGCCACTCTCATAGAGCAGGGCGACTACCAGCTGGCTTCGGGCGAGACGAGTCTGAAGGTCATCTCGGGCATCTCGACGACGGGAACGTCCGGGAGCACGAGCTGGCAGGTGATAGCGCCGTGTGATGAGGCGCCGACGCCCGTGGTGCTTACCAACTACTCCTATGGTGTCGTGAGCGGGTCGTGCACGCACTACGCGAGTTACACCGATCAGATAGGCAATAACCCGAACGCGTCGGTGCAAGCCTCCTGGTATCCCAACACCATCGTCGTCGACATCGGGGGGAGCGGGGACTACACGACCATCCAGCCCGCCATCAGTGCCGCGCCCTGTGAACACGACATCGTTCAGGTCGAGCCAGGGACGTACACCGGCACGCAGAACAGGAACCTGGACTTCGGGACGAGGAACCTGACGCTCACGGCGACCGGCGGTCCCGGCGACACGTTCATCGACTGCGGGCTCTCGGGACGCGGCATCTATCTACACGGCGGCCAGGACACGACGACGGTCATCAGCGGGTTCTCGATCGCCGCCGGGAAGCCCTCAGGAACGTTCACCTACGGTGGCGGCATCTTCTGTGACGGCGCTTCGCCGAAGCTCTCGAACATGGCCATCGTCGAGTGCCAGGCCAACTACGGCGCGGGAATGGCGTGGATGGACGCCTCGCCGAGGCTCAGCGACGTTCACTTCATACACAACACGGCGACCGACTACGGCGGAGGCATCTACGCGGTCAGGGACTCGATGGGGGGCAGGCTCGAGGACGTCTACTTTATGGACAACTCCGCCGGCGCGCTCGGCGGAGGTATCTACGACGTCTACAACACGTTCAGTCTCTACGACTGTTTCATCCATGGCAACTCGGCCGTGTTCGGGGGTGGGATGTACATAGGGCGTTCGGCGCCCAACATCGTCCGCGCGCAGATCCAGTGGAACAGCGCGACCACCTCCGGCGGCGCGCTCTTTATCCCGTATGAGTCGGAGGCTGCGATCGCGCGGTCGAACATCATCCACAACACGACGGGCAACGCGAGCTACGGCGCCATTCAGAGCAACGACTCACAGCCCGTGATCTCGCAGTGCATCATCGGGTACAACTGGGGCGGAGGAGGTGGGATCCGGTGCACAGGGACGAAGATGCCGACCACCTATCACAGCCTCTCGTATGCGAACGCCGGCGGAGACAGCCTGTGCGGCACCCATCACGACAACCTCTTCCGCGACCCGTACTTCTGCGACGAGCCGGGCGAGGACCTCACGCTCCATTCCGACTCCCCGTGCCTGCCTTCCTACAACCCCTGGAGCGTTCAGATAGGCGTGTACGGTGACGGCGGATGCGGCTACGCCGGGGTCGACGAGGGAACGCAGGTGAGCGCGCTCTCCCTGAGCAGGCCCGCTCCGAATCCGACGCCCGGCAGCGTGTCGATAGACTACGAGGCTCCGAGGTCGTCCTCGTCGCTCCGCGTCGCCGTCTACGACCCGGCGGGACGGCTCGTGAAGGTCCTGACGGACGGCTCCCCGGACGCTTCCTCCGGGCGGCTAGTGTGGGACGGGACGGACTACAGAGGCAACGAGGTCGCCAGCGGCGTGTACTTCGTGCGCGCCACGTACGCGGGCGATACTGTGGCCCGCAAGCTTGTGGTGCTGAGGTAGAGGGCGCTTCGAGAGGTGTCCAATGTGCGTTCCCAGAGGGGTTCGTGTCTCGGTCCTTGGCGGCCTGATCGCGTCGGCTGTGGTGTTGTCTCTCTCGCTATCCACGCGCGCGCAGAGCTCACATGAGCCGGCGCCCGGGAAGGACTATCCCGTGGTAGGTGAGGACGCGGCGTGGACGTGGTTCGGCGGCCCGAGGGCCGTGAGCTACGACGGCGAATTCCACAGAACGTACACGGGGTGGATCTCCTCCAAGGGCGAGATCAAGATCGCCTCGATCGACCGGGACACGGGCGCGGTCGAGGTCAGCACGCTCTGGGTCGAGCAGGACGCTGACGACCACTCCAATCCGTCGATCCTCGTACGGCCGGACGGGCGCCTCATGGTCTTCTGCTCGCCCCATTGCTGGCGCGCGGTCCGCAACGCACAGGGTGGAAGAGTGGGCGGTATCTACTACCGCGTGTCGGAGCGTCCCGAGGACATCTCGTCGTGGGGGCCGCCGCAGGTCATGGACCAGAACGTGCCGGGCTCCTACGGGTGGACGTACCCGAAGCCGGTGCAGCTGTCCGCTGAGAACGACAGGATCTACCTCTTCTGGAGGGGAGGGACCGGCAGCCCCATCCTCGCCATCTCGGACGACGGCGCCGAGTGGGTGTTGGGAGGGATCCTCATCGACACCGGTGAGAAGAGGCCGTACATGGTCATAGCCTCGAACGACGAGGACGAGATCCACATAGCCTACACCCGCGCCCATCCCGACGAGAGTTCGGAGAACGGCATCTACTACCTCAAGTACCGTGACGGCGCGTTCGTCCGTGCCGACGGCAGCAAGATCAAGGACATATGGGAGCTTCCGGCCGGCCCGAGTGAGTGCGACCTCGTCTACGACGGCTCGTCCTCCGGCAAGTCGTGGGTGTGGGACATAGCCTTCGATGAGAACGGAGACCCGGTCATTGTCTACGCCGTCTTTCCGACAGAGGACGATCACCGCTACGAGTATGCCAGGTGGCGCGACGGTGAGTGGAAGACGACCGAACTCGTCGAGGGTGGACCGGCCTTCCCGCGCAGGGGAAATGGCGTCAGCCGTGAGCAGTACTACTCGGGCGGCATCGCGCTGGACCATTCCAACCCAGACGTGGTCTTCCTCTCCAGGCTGGTCGACGGCGTCTATGAGATCGAGCGTTGGGAGACGACCGATCGTGGAGACACGTGGACCTCGCTGGCCGTCACCTCGGGCTCGACGTTCGACAACGTCCGTCCGGTCGTGCCGCTTCACCGATCTCCGGGAGATCCACTCGTCCTCTGGATGTCCGGCGTCTACTACAGGTACGACATCTTCGGGACAGGCATCCGTCACATGCCGGACGGAGTGTCCGGGGTGGGTGAGTGATGCCTCGAACCAAACTCTGCTCGACCCTCCTGTCGACCTTTCTCTTGTGCACACTGCCCTTCGCGGCCGACGGCCTCCCGTCGCGTTACGGAATCGTCGCCACCGCTGAGCTAGTGTGCGACCACGAGCTTGCCGTCCACGTGCCGCGCACGATGCCGCAACAGCAGTGGTGCGAGTCCGTCATGTACCTGGGCGTACTGGCCGCTTACGAGCAGACGGGAGAAGAGCAGTACCTGTCGAGCGCAAGAGACTGGTCCGAGAAACGTGAGTGGCGGCTCGGCCCGAGGGCGAGGCACGCCGATGATCTCTCGGCTGCTCAGGTCTATCTCGAACTGTGGGGCATCGAGCACAACGCAGCAGCTCTCCAATCGGTCGTCGCCGCCTTCGACGAGATTCTGGCGGACCCGAAGCCGGGCGTCGAGGAGTGGCCATGGTGCGACGCGCTCTTCATGGCTCCTCCGGCCATGGCGGAGCTGAGCGCCGCGGTCGGGGATCCGCGCTACGTCGATGCCATGGACGACATGTGGTGGGACGTCGTCGACCACCTGTACGATCCCGAGAGACACCTGTTCTACCGCGACGTGCGGCGGCGCGCGGCGGCCGCCAAGTCCGACGCGGTCCCGCGGTTCTGGGGGCGGGGCAACGGATGGGTGATGTCGGGGACCATCCGCGTTCTCGACGCGCTTCCCGTTGACCACCCTTCCAGGGAGAGGTATCTGGACCTCCTGGCGGAGATGGCCGGAGCGGTCGCCGATCTCCAGGCGGACGACGGCCTGTGGAGGCCCGACCTCCTGCGCTCCAGGGAGGCCCCCAATCCGGACACCAGCTGCTCCTCCCTGTTCTGCTGTGCGCTTGCCTGGGGCGTGGCCGAGGGGGTCCTGCCGGAGGAACGGTTCAGGCCCGTCGTTGAGAGTGCCTGGAACGGACTCACCGCGGCCGTGGGTCCTGAGGGCCGTCTGGGCTGGGTCCAGCAGATCGCCGCCGAGCCGGGCGCGGTCGGGCCCGCCGACTCCGCCGACTTCGGGGTGGGCGCCTTCCTGCTGGCTGCCCGCGAGGTCGCCCGCCTGGCCGAACCCTGAATCACGCTCGCATCCGTCCCTTGCGCCCGGAATCCCCCGTTGACCGGGCTTCTGACCACATGTTACACTCCTCAGTCGAGCTGGTTGCCGGAGGTCCGCCTCCGGAGTGCGTTTGTCCGGGCGCGAACCAGGGGGCGCCCGGTGGTCGAGTCAGAGCGGTCGGTTTCGTAGAGGAGACAGTGATGGCCAAGTCCGTCAGTGAGTTCGTCGATGCCGTGAAGGCCAAGAATCCGGCGCAGCCGGAGTTCCATCAGGCGGTGGAAGAGGTCGTCGAGTCCGTGTGGCCCGTGCTCGAGAAGCGTCCCGAGTACCGCAAGGCCAAGATACTTGAGCGCATCGTGGAACCCGAGCGCGTGATCATGTTCCGCGTCCCGTGGGTCGACGACAGCGGAGAGGTCCAGGTCAATCGCGGCTTCCGCATCGAGATGAACAGCGCGATCGGGCCGTACAAGGGCGGACTCAGGTTCCACCCGAGCGTCAACCTCGGTATCCTCAAGTTCCTGGCCTTCGAACAGGTCTTCAAGAACAGCCTGACGACGCTCCCGATGGGCGGCGGCAAGGGCGGCTCCGACTTCGACCCGAAGGGCAAGAGCGACATGGAAGTCATGAAGTTCTGCCAGAGCTTCATGAGCGAACTGTTCCGTCACATCGGTCCGGACACCGACGTCCCGGCCGGTGACATCGGCGTCGGCGGCCGTGAGATCGGCTTCCTGTTCGGCCAGTACCGCAAGCTCCGCAACGAGTTCACCGGCGTCCTGACCGGCAAGGGCCTGAATTGGGGCGGCAGCCTCATTCGTCCCGAGGCGACCGGATACGGCGCCGTCTACTTCGCGGCCGAAATGCTCGGCACCCGCAACGACTCGATCAAGGGCAAGACCTGTCTCGTCTCCGGCAGCGGCAACGTCGCGCAGTACACCGTCGAGAAGATCCTCGATCTCGGCGGCAAGGCGATCACGCTGTCCGACTCAAGCGGCTGGATCCTCGACGAGGCCGGCATCGACCGCGACAAGCTCGCGTTCGTGATGGAACTCAAGAACCTGAAGCGCGGCCGCATCAAGGAGTACGCCGACAAGTTCAAGGGTACCGTCTACACGCCGGTCGACTCGAGCCTCGACTACAACCCGCTCTGGGACGTCAAGGCCGACTGCGCCTTCCCCAGTGCGACGCAGAACGAGATCAACGCGAAGGACGCCCAGAACCTCGTCAAGAACGGCGTCTTCGTGGTCTCGGAGGGCGCGAACATGCCGACCGTTCCCGGTGGCGTGGACGTCTTCCTCCAGAACAAGGTCCTCTACGGCCCCGGCAAGGCCGCGAACGCGGGCGGCGTCGCCACCTCCGGTCTCGAGATGAGCCAGAACAGCCTGAGGCTGTCCTGGACTCGCGAGGAGGTCGACCAGAGGCTGCACAACATCATGAAGTCGATCCACAAGGCAGCCTGCGAGGCGGCCGAGGAGTTCGGCGTGGCCGGCAACTACGTCGCCGGAGCGAACATCGCCGGATTCGTGAAGGTCGCAGACTCGATGCTCGACCAGGGCATCGTCTAAGGACGGAACGACGAGCGGCCGCGCCGGAAGGTGAGGGGCGGTTCGCCACAGAGTGTCTGTCCAGCCCCGTCAGGGGCGTCGGAAGAAGAGGGGGGAAGGTCCTTCTTGGGCCATCCCCCCTCTTCACGTTCTGCGGCGGTCGGGCTACTCGCTCGACGCGGCCGAGGCGATCGAGCGGCCGGGCTTGAGGACTATGCCGTGACCGGTCTTGCTGTTGATGGCGATCTCGAGCGGCTGGTCGAAACGGAGGTGACGTACGAACTCGGTCTCCCGCACCGCCGGCTGCGTGTCGAGCCAGCCGTGGTCGAGCATCGCCGAGGCGTCGTCGGGCGCGAGCGTGAAGTAGCCGATGCCGAACGAGGTGATGTTCTGGAAGAAGTGGGTGCCCTGCGACGGGTCGACCCTGATGTCCTCGAGCGGCGCCTCGACTATGCACTTCGTTCCGGAGATCTGTCCCCATTTTACGGGGATGCCGAGCCACGGGTCAGCGCTGCCCCAGCGACCCGGACCGATGAGAACGTACGGATGCTCGCCCTTCAAGAGCGCGTTCATCTCGCCGATCTGGTCGGCTATCTGCTGGGTCTTCGAGCGGTCGAATGCCGGCGTCCTCACGTAGACGATGTCGCGCACGCCTTCGATCAGCCCGTGCCCCAGCGCGCTCGCCGACACCGCCACCGCCGCCGCGGAGTCGACTCCCTCTACGTCGACGTCGTCGGTCGTGCCTCCGAATACGAGGGGGCGTATCTGGAGAAAGGCGAGGCTGTGTCTCTCGCTCTCGCCCTCGGCGAGGTTGACCGCGAACTCCATCTCGACGTGACAGGTGAACCCTGCCTTTCCGACCTCGAGCAGGAAGCGGAGCGCCTCAGGGAGCCGCACGACGTCGCCCGACAGGAGGCCCGCCATCGTGATGAGCGGGTTCCCGTCCTTGCGCAGTCCCTCGTAGACCCGGTCGTTAGCCGGGGAGTACGTCGAGGCGACCGGCGCCAGAGTCCCGTGTTCCTCAGCGACCTCCTTGCTCAGGAGAACGAGGTTACTCTCCGGCGCGTCGGACGGCGAGCCGACCGGACCCGGTAGCGAGAGGTCGAGAGCGTAAAACTCGCGTTGCGAGTTGTTGAGGTAGTCGCTGGTCGACGAGAACTGGTAGAGCCTGTTCGGGTGCGCAGGCGAGAACCGCACGGTCCTGCCGCCCTCGACGACCATCCTCCCGAGACCGAGCGCAACCGAGGCGACGCCGTCCTCGGCCGACGCCCCCTTGACCGGATAGTAGTCATAGGAACGGGCCACGCCCGCCGCGTTCGGGTACAGGTAATCGCCGTGCCGGCGGCCCGCTATCTGCTGGATGATCACGGCCATTTTCTCTTCCTCGAGCCTGTTCGGCGTCGACTCTATGTAGCTCTTCGAGTCGGCCGAGTAGGTCGAGGCGTAGACCAGCCGCACCGCCCGCGACAGCTCATCGAGCCGGACCTCTATGTCCTCGTCCATGTTCGGGATCATGTAGGTGTCGTAGATGCCGGCGAACGGCTGGAACGAGGAATCCTCGAACAGACTGGAGGAACGCACGGCCAGCGGATAGCGTACGCGCTCGAGGAACGTCCGTAGCTCGTCGAGCGTGTCCTGCGGCAGCGGGGCGCGAAGGAATGCCTCCCGTATCTTGTCGTCGTCGGTCTCCGCCAACGCCCGCTGGGTGAGCCCCGACCTCTTCATGAACTCGTCGAAGACCCCCGTGGCGACCACGGCGCTTGGGGGAACCGAGATGTGTACACCATCGATTCTGTCCTCGATGTCGTAGGCGTTCAGCAGCGAGTTGATGAACGCGAGGCCGCGGCCCTTGCCGCCCAGCGAGCCGGTGCCTATGCGTGTGAACGAGGCGCCCGCCTCGAACGTGTCGCGCGAGAAGTCCTCCACCAGTCCGGCCCTCGTCTGGGTCCGGTAGTCCCTGACGCAGGAGATGAGATATTCGCGCATCTCCTGCGTCGAGCCGAACTCGTCGGTCGTCACGGGCCTTATGGCCTTGGCGATGTCGAATTCGGTCCGTGCCATGAGCCACGTCGAGAAGTCGTTTCGCGTGGCGTGGAGGACGAGCGACTCGTCGGGAACCCGCTCCAGCGCGTCCAGGAGCGACTTCAGGTCGGTGGCGCGGGCGAGCTCGTTGCCCCGCTCATCGACGAATGTGAAGTCCCCGAACCCGAGGTGCTCGCGCATGAACCTGCGGACATCGTCCAGGAGCGTGGGTGAGGTCTTCTGGCAGAACGCGGCCCCGGCGTCGCCGGCCTCTATCGCGAGTTCCGCGTCCGACGACTGGACGAGCACCGGTGTGCGGGAGTCGGCCTCCTTGACCATCCTGGCGAACGCGATGCCGGCGCGCGGATACGACTTGCCTCCGCGCGGGAACTTGCCGTCTGCGATGACGCCCAGGAGGTGTTCGTGGGTCGCCTTGTAGATCTCCTCGGCGTCCTCATACGTCGAGGCGAGCAGGATCTTCGGGCGGGCGCGCATGCGCATGAGCTTCTGCATGCGGTTGACACCCTCGGACATGAGCGCCTGCGTCTGCGCCATGATCTCGGCGTACAGCATGGGCAGGTACGATGAATAGAAGCGGACCGAATCCTCGATCAGGATGATGCTCTTGACGCCTGCGAGATCGGCGTCGTGGTAGCTGTTCATCAGGTCCTCGGCCCACTTGATGATGGCTAGGAAGACCCTCGCGTCGCCGAGCCATACGAAGATGCGGTCGATGCCGCCCCTGTCCGACCTCTCTTTGAGGAGCGACAGCTCGCGCGTGTCGTACGCCAGCAAGACAACGGGGATCTCGGGCGCGACCTCCCGTACCCGCCTGCTGAACTCGAAGACGTCCATCTCTCCGACGCGCGGCATCGTTATGATGAGGTCCGGGTTCGTGTCCGTTATCTCCTCGACGGCTTCCTCGGCCGTGGAGACGCGGACGATGGTGGGGGCGGACGAGAGGTTCAGCTCCTGGTACTCGGTGAAGAGCATCTCACCCAGGTTCCCGTCCTCCTGGAAGGTGAACGAGTCGTAGAGGCTCGAGACCAGCAGTATGCGCCTCACCCTCCACGGCATGAGGTCGGAGAACGGAACACGCTTACGCTCTATCCTGCCTGCCACTTCCTCGAGCGGGCGATACCTCAAGGCGGGAGACCTCCTGCGCGCCGCGCGGCGCGCGTGTGGCTCGCGGCTCAGAGCGGCTCGGCCCGGCGTTGGCCGGGCCGAGCCTGGTGTTACCTAGACCTTCTTGAGCAGTATCAGGTTGTTTCTCGGAGCCGCGACACCGTCGGAAGCGGCCTTGAACGCCGCGTAGAGGTCGGTCGGGACCTGCATCTGCTTGATTACGACCTTCGCGCTCCAGGTGACCGTGTGCGTCTCCTTGTCCCACGAGCAGTCTATGCTCATGTCAGCGACGTCACTCGTGGAGGATACCGCGTCGGGCAGCCTGACGACGTCGTAGCCCTCGGGTATGTCGAGGCTGACCGACAGGTCCGACTCGCTCTCGCACGGCATCTCGAACGGATACCTGCGCTCGGCCAGCTTGGGATACATGTCGAACGACGCGAACTCGAACGGGAACCTGGGCACGCGCACGATCATCATGTCACCCTGCGGAACCGCGAAGTCGGGGGCGTCAATAACCTGGCGAACCGTCACCGGAGCAGTGAGGTCGGCGAGGTCGGAGAGCGTCCGCTCGACGCTCTTCGCACCGGCGGAGACGACGTTCGCATAACCGTCGAAGACCTTGCTCTCCTCGGAGTCGGTGGCGTCCTTGAGCGTCACGCGGGTCTTTCTGTCGAAGTACCCCGTCAACTCGCAGGCGGCCACGACGTCGGCCGAGCCATCGGGCGTGATCGCTATCTCCATCCACTTGTCGGCCTGGTTGTTCGCCGGCTCGAAGGCCGGGATCTTGACGAGTTCGCCCAAGCCTCCGTCCTTCACGACGAGAGCTGTATTCCCGTGGCCCCACCTCAGATACCCGTAGCGCACGTCGTCGAGCGACGGGTCGAGGAAATCGTATCCGCCCGCCGACGGGACAGCGACGAAGAGCCGGTCGAACTGCTTGAGCGTAGGCACGGATTCGACGAACCTGCCGCGCATCTGCTTGATCGCCGCCGGGTAGGCGTCTATGCCGGCCGCACGGAGCATACTGACCAGAAGGACCGCCTTGTCACGCGTGTCGCCGTACTTGTTCGCGAGCACGGTGGCAGCGTCGTTCGGCTCGTAGCCGCCCAGGCCGAGGGTCAGATAGACGTATCGAACGTTCTTCGCCACGTCCAGGAACAGCGTACGTATCTTGTCCGAGTCGGTCGTCGCGCCGGACGTCAGCTCCGCGACCCGCGCGGCGATCTCGCCGTCGGTCTGGACGTGCGGGTAGAAGACGTCCGCCATGAACGCGGCCGGATCATCCCACGATGTGTATGAGGAGAACATGACCGCGGGCAGAAGCTCGGACCGCGGCGGCATGTTGTCCTCCTCGACGAGGGCCGGCACGTCGTGCGTGGAGAACACCACGCTGCCGTCCTTTGCGTCCTCCTTGATCTCAACGTCGCCGAGCATCCCGGCCATCGTTGCGTATGTAGGCGTGTAGGCACCGGGCGGGTAGGAGAGCGTGAACTCGGCGTTCAGAATGGGAGCCGTGCCGCCCATCGCCTCTATAGAGGAGAAGCTGCGGTCCGCGGCGGCCTTGGTGTTCTCGACCATCTGGAGGTCCATCGTGGAGCCCGGTCCTGCGACCGGGAACGAGATGACCTTCTCGAGGACGTTGGCGTAGATGGTTGCGCCCTCGAGGAACGACGGCGTGATGTCGTTGATGCCGTCCTCCTCTACGGGAACCTCTCTGCCCGACGATCTCACCGTGAGACCGTGAAGCATCTCGATCGTTGTGCGGTCGGTGTCGTAGTAGAACGACGGGTTGCTGTACTCCTCGCGCCCCATAAGGGTCAGGACGCGCGTGAGCCTGTTTCTCGTCGTCGTGAACGACCCGTCGTCGGCGACGTCGGTCATCTCCTGCAGGTAGAGAATGATGCCCGAGTCGTCCGGGTACTGCTCCTTGCCGGGCGCGTCCTTGATGAGCGCCTCGACGTCGACATTGCGCCACTGAGCGGCCGCAACCGACGCCGCGAGGGCCAGGATGACGATCGCGCATAGTGCCTTCTTCATCTAGCCCTCCTCTTTCATGAGAATGACCTCACCCTTGACCGACCTTCCCGCCAGCCTGACCGCCTCTTTGAGCGCCTGGTAATCGGCGGGAGATATCTGGAACGAGTCGAGCGCCATCGTGCGGTCGTAGCGCACGGCCGGCGCCCCGTCGTTCTCGGAGGCGGGGAGGAACGAGTACTCCATCTTGAGGCCGATCGAGCCTTGCTGGAACTCGACGTCGTCCGGGAAGTTCCGGACCTTGAACCCTGCCGGTATGTCGACGATACCCTCCTCCTCGACGCCCAGCGTCACGCCGAGCGCGATGGGGTACTTCCTCTCCTCGAGAGACACGAATCTGCCGAAGAGAATGCCCGAGAGTATGTCGAACTGGCCCGCCGCCGCCGGGACCCTGAACAGGCTGTATGGGTCGGCGTCCAGCATGTAGCCGTCGATCTCGTACGAGAAGTCGATCGTCATCGGCTGATAGAGGTCCTCGTAGTCGGACACCGCGAAGTCGCTCATGACGGCGCCGGCGTAGAGCTGCTGCACCATGTTCTGCGCCATCATCTTCACCTGCTCGGGGCCCACCGAGCTTGCGATCGTGCGGAGGATCTCCTCGTACATGCCGCGCCCCGTGATCTTGACGCTCCCCTTGAGCGTCCCGTTGGCCGCGAGCGTCGAACGGTCGGTGATGACGCCGGAGTTCTCCGACGCCGGCACGTGCGGTGCCTGCTGGATGTCCTCGCCCTTCTCCGTGGCGATGAGCACCCACCTGTCACCCACGTAGGAGGCGTAGACCGAACGGCTCATCTCCATCGTCGGGTCGATGAACTTGTACGAGCCGTCGTCGCCTTTGATGGCCACGATGCCGTGTTCGAAGTAGACGGTCGGAATCTCCGTGTCGGTCTTCCTGCTCGGGTTGATGAAGACGACCCAGGCCGGGACGCCTATCTCCTTGAGCATCGTCACCATGAGGACCGCTTTGTCCCTGCAGACGCCGTACTCCTTCTCGAGCGTGTACGCGGCGAAGTGCGGCTCGAGGAACATGCTGCGGTCCATCGCTATCCCCAGGTACCGCACGTTCTTGATGATCCAGTAATGGATCGCCTGGATCTTGTCTTCCTTCGTCTCGAGCCCGTCCGTCACCTCCGCCACAACGTCCCTGATCGAGTCCTCGACCACGCACTTGTCGTTCGAGATCTCCCACGCGTAGCGGGAGAGCTCCTCCCAGCTCTGGACCGTCGAGACGATGACTCGCGTGGCGACCTGCGCCATCGGGGCCATGCCGACCTCTGGCTCGATCTTGGGAGCGTTCTTGCGCGTCCACGTGTAGATCTTGTAGTCGCCCTCGGTCTTCTCCGAGAACTCGGCGTCACCGTCCTTCACGATGTGCTTGAGGGGCATGTCCGCGGGGCCCTTGACGGTCACGGTCACGTCGATCATGGGCTCCGTGTACTGCATGAAGTACATGCCGTTGAAATTGTTGTCCAGGAGCGGCTCGTACTTCTCGTGGACCAGCGTCTCGACCGCGTCTCCGACCTCGAGGCCGGGGAAGACGATCGTCTTCTCGCGGAAGTCGGTCTCGTAGATATCCATGGCGGCGATGGCGGGAGGCGTGCCGTCGGTGATGAGGTCGTCGCCCACCACGATCTCAGTGCCGTCGACCTTGATGACCCGGGCCAGGATGACGTCCACGGTCCCGTACCGTCTGTGGTAGTTGAACGAAGCGTCGGCGTTTCTGTCGATGCCCTCTTCGGTCAGGATCTTGGTGAGGGAGTGTGAGTACTGCTCGTAGGCGCCGGACTCGTCGAACTCGACGTCGGTCTGGTCGAGCACCACGACGGAGTTGGCGTTCGGGTTGTCCTCCGCCTCCCCGGCCGCCGCCAGCAGCTCCAGGGCGTCGTCGAGCGCAAGCGGCTCGAGCGCCGCACCTGCCGCCTGGGCGAGCAGCGAGACGGCCAGAAGGGCCACCAAGCCCGCCAGACAGCGCATTCGGATACGCATTTCCGCTCCTTTCATAAGAAAGCTCGGGTAATCGAGGATACTTCGATTGTTACAAACGCATAACAGGACACGATTATGCACGCTACCGCTCCGACGGGCAAGTGGAGGCTCCGAGGCCCGGGCGAAGGCCCTTCAAGGTCTGCGCCGCGGGCCCTCACGCGCACACCTGAGGAAACCGGGGCGGTCGTCTTTCATGTGGGACGACGTCCTGTTATAGCATGCCCCGCGACGCGGGGCGGTCGGCCCCCGGCCGGGGACCGGCGAACCAGGAGGAACGATGTCTGACAGGATGCTCACTCACTTCCGACGCGCTCACTTGGGGCATGTCGCAGCCGTCGTGGCGGTCGCGTTCATGGTGGGGCCGTTCGTCCTCACGTGCGTGGCGCAGGACGAGGCCGCTCCAGCGGCGCAGGGCGGGTACGACGTTCCGGTCCCGGCCTGGGTCGCGGGCGTGGCGACCGACCTCAAGCAGGAGTTCGTGATGGGCCTCGCCAGGCAGGCCGTCGAGATGGCGGAGTCGAGCGCGACCGAGGAGGTCAAGCTCCTCACCGATTCGTCCGACGGCATGGTTGCGGCCGCCAACAAGGTCGACGATACGATGAGTACGATCGGGACGATCGACTCCTCGTTCGGCATCCCCGGCATCTCGAGACTCGTGACCGCCGAGGGCGCCGTGCGCGACACGCTCTTCGGGTTCGTCGTGTGGCACGAGTCGGCCGCCGGGGAGAGCCGCGATATCGCTACGAACCTCGAGGCGGCGGTCGACAGGATGAAGGAACTGAGCCTCGCCGCCAGGTCGAACGCCCGCAAGCTCGCGGACAACGCCGCCGACGTGAGGGCCGCGCTGGCCTCCGAGGACTATGCGGGCATCGCGTCGTCGTCCGGTGTCGTCACGGAGGCCACGGACCAGCTCGGGCTCATCGCCGACGAGGCGGAGCAGGTCTCCGGAAGAATAGAGGAGATCGTCTGGAAGGTGCAGGACGGCGGAGGCTCGCCACTCGAGACAGAGTGGCAGCAGGTGCTCCTTGCCGTCAGCGACACGCGCCGGCTGGCGTCGAAGATCAGGCCCGCCCTGACGTCGCTGAGGGAGGGGAGTGGCGCGTCCGAAGCGCTCTCGGCGGCCCTGCAGGGCATGGTTGAGTCGATAGTCATCATGGACCGGGCCGTGGCGGACGAGAGCGGTTCATTCCATTACCCGTCATCGCTCTTCGAGAGGGACGTGGACGTGGTGACGGCCCTCGAGAGGAGCGTGTCCGATAGCGACGGGACGGCTTTCCCGGAGGAGACCGCCTCTTCGATCCAGTGGCTCCTGGCCAAGGTCGCCATGGCCGAGCGCGCGCTCGCCGAGCGGGCCGTGGAGTACACGTCGACCCAGGTCGGCCGTGCCATGGACCGGCTCGAGGACAACTACAAGCGGGCCAGCGGCTTCGACAAGTCCTTGAGCGGCCGCGAGCGGATCGAGGCCTACGAGCCCGTCGACGCGGCCATGAGAGGCAACGCGGACCTGCAGGCGGCGCGCACCGCCGTCCGTGAGGCGCGGGTCACGCTCGACGCCGGCAAGTCCGATGAGTCCGCGGGCGCCGGTTCCCTGGGTTCTGCTCTTGAGAACTACCGTGATGCTTGGGTACACTCGATGACGGCGGGAGCCTCCGCCGTGAGATCGATGAAGTCCCTCTAGGGCATACGGTAGCAGGGGCAGAGCTGGGGGAACACAATGGTGCGTGGGGTCTTCTTCGACGCCGGCAACACGATCGTCTTCCCCGACTACGATATCTATGTCGACATCGCGCGCTCTCTCGGGCGCGCGGTGTCGCATGAGCAGGTGGTCGACGCGGAGGCACGCGCGCGCGCCTCATTCGACAGGGCCGTGGCCGGGTCGAGCGGCGACGGCGTCTACGGCTTCTGGCCCGTCTACTACACGCCTTTCTACGAGCGCCTGGGGCTCACGGGAGCGCAGGTCGAGCGCGCCATCGAAATGACGCGCAGGGCCAACGACGAGGGGTTCGGCATCTGGCGGGTCCCTGTCGACGGGCTCGAGGAGACGGTGGACGCTCTCGTACGTCGCGGGCTCAGCGTGGGGATCATATCCAACTCGGACGGCAGGCTGGAAGCGCGGCTCGAAGGTATCGGTATACGCGATCTCTTCGACTTCGTGATAGACTCGGCCGTCGTGGGCGTCAGCAAACCGGCGTCAGCGATCTTCGGCCTCGCGGTCGAGGCGAGCGGCGTCCCCGCGGGGCAGGCGGTCTACGTCGGCGACTACTACGAAGTCGACGTAGTGGGCGCCAGGGGCGTCGGCATGACTCCGGTGCTGTTCGATCCGGTCGGCGCCTACCACGATGTCGACTGCGATACCATCGCCAGATTCGGCGACATAGTGGGACTCGTGGACGGATGGAGGGGGGAGGGACGTTGAGACAGCGGGAGATCACACACTCGGCGGCGCTGTTGATGGTCGGCATCGGCGGGGCGGCGCTGGCCTCGGCGCTGGTCGGCCAGGTCATCCCAGGCGTGCCCAGGCCCGCGCAGATCGTGATCCGGTTGTTCGTCCTCTACCTCGCCATCGTGGTGCACGAGGTGTCGCACGGGTACGTGGCCAGCCTCCGCGGCGACCCGACGGCCAAGTCCATGGGGCGTCTGACGCTCAACCCCATCCCTCATATAGACATCTTCGGCAGCATAATCATTCCCGGCTTCCTCATCATCACCGGTTCGAACTTCGTGATCGGCTGGGCGAAGCCTGTTCCGATCGACATCAGGCGGTTCCGCGAGCCCCTGAAGGACTTCGCGATCACATCGCTTGCCGGTCCCGGCTCCAACTTCCTGCAGGTCATTGTCTACGCGCTCCTGTTCCGGTTCCTGGCTCCCAGCCTTCCGAACTGGTTCGGATTCCTCACCTTCTCAGGCGCGGCCATCAACCTGTTCCTCGGGTTCTTCAATCTGATTCCCATTCCGCCGCTCGACGGCTCGAGGCTCGTGGCCGCGGCGCTTCCAACGAATCTCGCCGTCCAGTATCTCTCCATTGAGCGGTTCGGGTTCATCATCGTCTTCGGGCTTCTGTGGCTCGGGGTCTTCAACCCGATCTTCTCGGTCATCTGGAGCCTGCTGCTCAGGATTCTCGGCTAGACCTCATCGCTCAGCCTGTTTCCGACTCATGTTCGCGCGCTGTCGACGCGCGAGAAAGTGCCCGACGTCCGGGCTCACCGGAGCGCGCCGTCCGGCACGTTCATTCTGAGTCCCGGCGGAACCTCGTCGCAGGTCCCGCATCTTAATACATGGCACAGAAGAAGGCGCAGGGGCCTGCGAGCCCATTACACAACCTGGTGTGCGCGCATCATGCCTCGGGCTCGCGGGTTCCCTGAACCGAAGGCTGACGCACAAGGAGTGAGGCGAGGATGAAGAGCGAGCAGGCAGCAGCCAGTCTGGACATGACGGGTTACTTCTGCCCCGAACCGGTCGTCCGTACGAACGAGGAGATTTCGAACGTCGGAGTCGGCGAGATCCTCGAAGTTACGGCGGACGACCCTTCATCCAAGCCGGACATCGAGAGTTGGGCCAGGAGAACGGGCCACGAGCTGGTTTCGGTCGAGAACGATGACGGCGTGTTCAGGTTCCTGATCCGTCGGACGAAATAGAGATATCGGTATACGCGTTTGCTATGGTGGGGGCGCAATGTCCGAGATCGACCTGCGGCAGTTCGGGGGACACCGCTAAGTCGTGACCGGTGCGCCCCACTGTAGCGCTATGGGGCCGCGTACGGCGCCGCGACGACAGACGAGAGCGCGCCCGCGCGGGAGCAGATTGGAGGAATGACAATGGCCGAACGCAAGCGTATGCTCTACGTCCAGGCGTCGGGTATAGACACGCCCACGAGGCTCTACTCGCCGGTCGTGCTGGCCACGGTCGCGAAGTCGATGGACATGGACGCGACGGTCTACTTCCTGGGCCAGGGCATCACGGTCGTCAAGGCGGGGGAGGCCGACAAGATCAAGATCGGCGACTTTCCTGTCCTGTCGGATGTGATTGCCCGGGCCATGAAGGCGGGCGTGGAGTTCAAGGTGTGCGACCAGAGTTCCAGGCTGATGGGTCTCTCGAGCGGAGACTACATCGACGGCGTCGAGATAGTCGGTGCGGCCACGCTGAACGACCTGACGCTCGACGCTGACGGCGTGCTCTGCTTCTAGCTCGTGCATCAGCATTCAAGACGGAGGTCGTCCCCGTGTTCAAGGGTTTCCTCGACTATCAGTCCGGCTCGCCCGTCGACCCGCGGGTCGTCGAGGCGATGCTCCCGTACATGACCGAGCGCCATGGCAATCCCGCCATGCTTCACTCAGTCGGTGACATGAGTCGCCAGGCCGTGGAGGCCGCGCGCGCTCAGGTCGCCTCTTTCATATCGGCAGACCCCACGGAGATCTGCTTCACGTCAGGCGCCACTGAGGCCAACAACATGGCCCTGAAGGGCGCCGCCCTCAGGCTGCGCAAGAAGGGCAATCACATCGTCTCGAGCGTCATCGAACATCGCTCGATCATCACTCCTCTCAAGTACCTCCAGCGCGAGGGATTCGAGGTGACGTCCGTGCCGGTCGACCGCGACGCGTTCGTCGACCCGGCGGCCGTCAGGGACGCGATTCGCGACGACACGATCCTGGTCTCGATCGGCATGGCCAACAACGAGGTCGGAACGATTCAGGCCGCGGGCGAGATCGCGTCGATAGCACGCGAAAAGGGCGTGTTGTTCCACACCGACGCCGTTGCCGCAGAGGCGTGGATCCCGATCGACGTCAAGACGCTCCCGTTCGACCTCGTCACGCTTTCCTCCAACGATGTGTACGGACCCAAGGGCATGGGCGCACTCTATATAAGGAAGGGCACGCGCATCGAGGCCATGATCCACGGCGGGGGGCAGGAGAGCGGGCTTCGCTCGGGCAGCGAGAACGTGCCGGGCATCGTCGGTTTCGGGAAGGCGGCCGAGCTGGCCGCGGCCGAGATGGAGTCGGACGTCGATAGGGTCAGGCCGATGCGGGACCGGTTGATCGACGAACTCCTGAAGATAGAGGACACGACGCTCAACGGGCCGCGCGAACGCAGACTTCCGGGGAACGCAAACATCCGGTTCGCCTACATTGAGGGAGAAGGATTGGTCCTCTTGCTCGACATGGAGGGCATCCAGGTAGCGAGCGGATCCGCGTGCTCGACGAAGACGCTGGAGCCCTCCTACGTCCAGATCGCGATGGGCATCAGGCACGAGCAGGCGCATGGCTCGCTCGAGTTCTCGCTCGGCCGCTGGACGACCGACGAGGACATAGACATGGTCCTGCAGGCGCTGCCGTCCATCGTGGACCGCTTGAGAAAGATGTCGGCGTTTAGGCCGGGCATGGAGTACGATAAGGACGAGTTCCGGAAGCACGAGCACTAGGGGAAGCTCCAGGGCGTCTGCAGCACAGCGTCCCCCGGGTTGTGGCCCAGGAGGTAGATCATGAACGAGGTTACCCCGAGCGTTCCGCCGCAGTCGGGCGGAGATGTTCAGTTCGTGCGTGAAGTGAGCGCGCCGCTCTATGCGGCCAGGGGCTGGATGAAGCTCGTCGGCGTGCTCATGATCATCTATGGCGCGCTGATGGCCCTGACCATCGTCGGGATCATCGTGTGCTGGCTGCCGATCTGGATCGGCGTCCTGCTGCTGCGTGCCGCCAGCTCGGCAGAGATGGCACAGGTCTCCGGAGACAAGTTCCAGCTCGTCGAGTCGATGACGAAGCTCAAGACGTACTTCACCATCTACGGCATTCTCGCCCTCGTCGGGCTGATCGCGGCCGCCATCGCTCTCATGGTGGGCGGGCTGGGCGCCATTACCGAGCTCATCCTGAACCGCTGACCGTACATGTGAGACGAGTTCGTCTTTGGGGCCGCCGGCTCGCTTCCGGCGGCCCATTCTTCTTGCATTTGGCTTGGTCATTTGGTAAATTGGCCAAGTATACCCAGAACGGAGGTTGCGGATGAACGAGGGGATAAGGCAGCGATACGAGGCCAGGGCCGGCGTCATGAAGGCGCTTGCGCACCCCAGCCGGCTCTACATCGTGGACGAGCTGTCGAGGGGCGAGAGGTGCGTCCACGAGCTTACCGACGCCATCGGCTCGGACATGTCGACCGTGTCAAAGCACCTGGGTGTCCTCAGGACGGCCGGGATCGTGCGAGACGAGAAGCGCGGTTCGGAGGTCTACTACTCGCTCCGAATGGCATGCGTGCTCGACTTCTTCGGGTGTCTGGAGGCGGTCATGAACGGTGGCGATGCGGTGTCGTGCGCGTCTGCGGCGCGCGAGCCCGCGTCGACGCCACGGGCCGGGAGGACGACGTGATGGCATTGACTTCGAGGCCCACGCGGGGCGCGGCGACCGCGCTTGGTTTCGTCCTTGTCGCACTCGTCGCTCTGGCGCTGCTCGTGGGCTGCGGTGACACGGAGAAGGCGGCCGAGACCTCGGCCAGCGCCGGGTCCGGCGAGGCGCCCGGGCCGGCGAACGCCGGAAAGGCGTCCGAGTCGAATGCCGAGACGGCCGCGCTTCCGACGCTCCTCGACCTCGGGTCCGACAAGTGCGTTCCGTGCAAGGCAATGATGCCGATCATCGCGGAGATGCACGACACCTTCGCGGGGAAGCTGTCCGTGGAGTTCATCGACGTATGGAAGGACAGGGAGGCCGGGCAGAAGTACGGGGTGAAGGTGATCCCGACGCAAATCTTCCTCGACGCCGACGGGAACGAACTCTTCCGTCACCAGGGCTTCTTCTCGAGAGACGACATTCTGGCAAAGTGGCGGGAGCTGGGCTACGACTTCGGGCGGTAGTCCGGCGGACGCCGGAGGTGAGAAGTGGTTGAGCTCTTCTCGACACTGAGCAGAGCCGTTGAGGGCGCTCCGGCAGTGGCGCTCGCGGCGTCGCTCGCGTGGGGCGTCCTGAGCGTCGTCCTGTCGCCCTGTCATCTCGCGAGCATCCCTCTCATCGTCGGGTTCATAGACGGGCAGGGGCGCATCTCGACGCGGAGGGCGTTTGGGATATCGCTTCTGTTCTCCGTCGGGATCCTGGCCACCATCGCCGCGATCGGTGTGGCCACCGCCGTGGCCGGCAGAATGATCGGAGACCTAGGCCGCTGGGCCAACTACGGTGTAGCGATCATCTTCTTCGCCGTCGGACTGCACCTGCTCGGCCTTATCCCGATGCCGTGGTCGGGCCCCGGGCGTGTCGGCATGAGGCGGAGGGGTGCGCTCGCCGCCTTCGTGCTGGGGCTCGTGTTCGGCGTCGCCCTGGGGCCGTGCACGTTCGCATATATGGCTCCGATGCTGGCCGTTACCCTGCGGGTTGCTGCGACGAGTCTCGCCTACGGAGCGCTCTTGCTACTGGCGTACGGCGTCGGGCACTGCTCTGTCATCGTCCTGGCGGGCACGTTCACGGAGGTCGTGCAGAGATACCTGAACTGGACGGAGCGGTCCAGAGGCGCCGTCGTGCTCAGGAAGGTGTGCGGAGCGCTCGTGATGGTGGGCGGGGTATACCTTCTCATTACGGCGCACTAGGGAGAGTCGCTTGAACTGGAAGATCGAGTGGAAGCCGCTCCTCATCATGCTCGCCGTCTTCCTGGCGGCGTTCAACCTGCCGGTCGGAACGGCGAGGTTCGACAATGCGCTCGTCGAGGCGTTCGCCCTCGTGAAGTGGTACGCGCGCGAGCACGTGGTCCTGTGTCTGCTGCCCGCCTTCCTCATAGCCGGGGCCATCGCCGCCTTCGTGCGCAAGGAATCGGTGATGAAGTACCTCGGCGCACGAGCGCCGAAGCCGCTCGCGTACGGTGTCGCCTCCGTATCCGGGTCGATCCTCGCTGTCTGTTCCTGCACTGTGCTGCCGCTCTTCGCGGGCATATACAGGATGGGGGCCGGCCTGGGACCGGCCAGCGCGTTCCTCTACTCGGGTCCCGCGATCAACGTGCTCGCCATCATACTGACGGCCCGCGTGCTCGGGCCCGAGCTGGGCCTCGCCAGGGCCCTGGGTGCGATCGGGTTCAGCGTGGTCATAGGACTTCTCATGCACGTCATCTTCCGTAAGGAGGAACTCGAGAAGGCCGACGCGCAGATGGCGATGCCGGAGCCCGAGCCCACGAGGCCGCTCTGGCAGAACGGCGTCTACTTCGCGATCATGGTGGCGATCCTCGTCTTCGCCAACTGGGGCAAGCCGTCGGCTCCGGACGGGCTCTGGGCCGCCGTCTATTCGGCCAAATGGGCTATTACCTCGCTTCTCGGCGTCGCGTTCGGCGTCGTCCTCATCCTGTGGTTCCGTTTGTCCGTGATGCGCGCGATGCTCGCGGCTCTGCCGCCCGTCGCGCTCGCGCTGCTGCTCCCGGGACAGCCGATCCTCGCCTTCGGCGCGGCCGTGGTCGGGCTCGGTGTCATCACCAGCACCGCCGGCGGAGAGATGGGCGAGTGGTTCGAATCGAGCTGGGGGTTCGCGAAGCAGATACTGCCGCTGCTCCTGATCGGCGTCATCGTGGCCGGACTGCTCCTGGGGAGGCCCGGACACCAGGGGCTGATTCCCTCCGAGTGGGTGGCGCGCTCGGTGGGCGGGAACTCGCTCGGCGCGAACCTCTTTGCATCGGTCGCGGGCGCGTTCATGTACTTCGCGACGCTCACTGAGGTGCCCATCCTGCAGGGGCTCATCGGCAGTGGCATGGGCAAGGGGCCGGCGCTGGCGTTACTGCTGGCGGGTCCGGCGCTGTCGCTTCCTAACATGCTCGTCATCAGAAGCATCATGGGAACTAAGAAGACGCTCGTGTTCGTAGGGTTGGTCGTCGCCATGGCCACGGTGACGGGGATGCTGTACGGCAGGTTCTTCTGATGGAGGAACACATGAAGGTTCAGATACTGGGTACCGGGTGCCCGAAGTGCAAGCAGCTCGAGGCGAACGCCCGCGCGGCGGTCGAAGAACTCGGCCTCGACTACGAGCTTGAGAAGGTCTCCGACATCAACGAGATCATGAAGTTCGGGATCATGATGACGCCCGGACTCGCCGTGGACGGTGTCGTGAAGTCGGCGGGGAAGCTCCTGTCGGTCGAGGATATCAAGAAGTTGCTCAAGTGAGGTTCGGGAGCGTGGAGGGATGATGAGGTCGTTCCGTTACCTTGTGCTGACCGCCTCTCTGCTCACCTGCTGTGCCGCGGTCGGTTTGGCCGACGAAGGAGTGTCCGCGCCCGCATCAGACACCGAGGCGGCGACGCATTCGCTGCCGGACTCGACCGGTGCGTCGCCGACCTCCGGCGCCGAGGCCGACTCCACGGCCCTCGACCGCGTCGTCGTTACCTATTTTCACAAAGAGTTCAGGTGCGAGATGTGCCTCGCGTTCGAGGCCAACTCGGAAGAGGCTCTTCGGACGGCGTTCCCGGGCGAGTTGGCGGACGGCCGTCTTGTCTGGCGCGTCCTGAACCTGGACGACAAGCAGAACACACACTACGAGGACGACTACGGCCTGACGGAGCTCTCGCTCGTCGTGGCGGGGGAGCGCGACGGCGTCGTCGTGGAGTGGCGAACCCTCCCGGACATCTGGGGGCTCGTGGACGACAAGCAGGCGCTCATCGATTACGTTACGTACGAGGTGGGGAAGACGCTCGATAAGGTCAAGTACCGCGAATGGGCGGGAACCCGGAAGTAGCGGGAAAAGGGGCCTGGAACCGGCCCCTTTCTTTTTCTGTTGACGCCTGCACATACGTGCAGTAGCATGGTGCACAGATGGGCAGTAGGCGCCCGCGGCGGTTCGCGGCTCTCATGCATGAGCAGAAGGCCGCGCCGCCACTGCCCGTCGCTAAGCCATCAAGGCCGAGGTGTCAGGGCCGCGCGTTGGGCGGATAACGTGGGAAATGGTCAGCTCGCGCGCCCGGTCCGGAACGAACGGGAATCCTGCGCGGCCCGCCTCGGCTTCTTTTTGAAAGGGGACCCGCGGCTGCGGTAGCGACGACATCGCGCGAGCATCATGCAGCTGCGGGCATTCTCTTGAACGGACGCATCCACCAGGAGCGAACCACAATGACCATCCGGGACGATCTCTCGCAGGTTCAGAAGAAGATCCTCGAGTTCATCACCGAGAACATCCAGGACCACGACCGCTCGCCGACCATCCGCGAGATCGGGGAGGAGTTCGGCATCTCTTCGACGAACGGCGTGCGCTACCACCTCAAGGTGCTCGAGGAGCGCGGGTATATAAAGAGGGAGCGCGGTATCTCGCGCGGCATCGAGTGGCGCGAGCATCACGTTCCGTCGCCCGCCCGTGCCAACGCGAGTGAGATACCGCTCGTGGGGCAGGTCGCGGCCGGCTCGCCCATCCTGGCGGTCGAGAACGTCGAAGGCGCGATGGCGGTCGACGAGATGTTCGGGACGAACGACGATTGCTTCGCGCTCCGCGTAAGCGGAGACAGTATGAAGAACGGCGGCATCTTCGACGGCGATATCGTCATAGTGCAGCCGCAGCCAACCGCGAGGGCCGGCGATGTGGTCGTCGCACTAATAGATGAAGAGGCGACGGTCAAGACGTACACGCGATCGGAAGGCAAGGTCGTTCTCAGGGCCGAGAACCCGGACTACGACGACATCGTCCTGGACGCGCGCAGCGAGGACGCCAGGGTCTTGGGCAGAGTGGTCGGGCTAATGCGAAAGATCTGACGCGGGGCCATGTCGCTGCTTTAACAAGCGAGAGGTTCACATGTACATTGCCGACGAAGCCAACACGAGAAGGAACGAGGCCGGCGCAAGTGCGGCCCGCCGGCGTTCCGGATCGCACGACTGGACCTCGGTGGCCGTGGCCATGCTCGCCACGTTCATCGTTATTGTCATGGCTCTGGGTGTTGCGGATGCTCGCGAGCCGGAGCGGGCCGATAGATCTGACACGGCGATAGAGAAGCTGTTCAAGGTCGACAGGCTTCACGAGGCTACGCGCGGGGAGATCGCGCTGCCGGAGCCGTCGCGCTCGGGCGGCCTCTCAGTCGAGGCGGCCATCGAGGGCAGACGATCGGTCCGGACGTTCACGGACGATCCCGTGACACTCGAGCAGCTCTCCCAGCTCCTGTGGGCCGCGCAGGGGATCACGGACAGGGATAGGTTCAGGCGCTCGGCCCCATCCGCCGGCGCCACGTATCCTATAGAGATATTCGTGGTGGCGGGGCGCATCGATGGACTCGAGCCCGGGGTCTATTGGTATGTGCCGTCGAGCCACACGATCAACCTGATCTCGGCCGGCGACCGGCGCCCGGAGCTCTCCGAGCAGGCTCTGTCCCAGTCGTCGGTGCTTAACGCGCCACTGTCGCTCGTCATAACCGGCGTCTACGAGCGGACTATGGAGAAGTACGAGGAGAGAGGTGTTCGTTACGTTCACATAGAGGTCGGAGCGGTCGCCGAGAACGTGTACCTGCAGGCGGAGAGCCTGGGACTGGGAACGGTCTTCGTGGGTTCGTTCTCGGACGACGGCGTGCGCGACCTCCTTCACGCCGAGGTCTCTCCGCTCGGCATTATGCCTTTGGGGGTGCCCGCCAGATGAGACAGCGAACGACTCCGGGACAACTCTGTAGAATTAAGGCTCCCAGACCAGGGGACGAGGAGCCGCGGGCCCGTGGTTACGACGTCGGTCCCGACGGGATGCTCAAGGACGTAGGAGAACCCGTGGCGGTCCTCGCCAGGTTCGGAAAGGGTCAGATCGACCCGCTCCGTTTCAAGTGGAACACCTGTGTTTACGACGTGGACCGCGTGAGCGGCAAGTGGGAGGAGCACGAGGGACAGTACAAGCTCTACTATTTCGGCGTCGTGACGAAGGCCGAGGATTACTACGAGCTCATCTACAGCACGAGGACGATGAGCTGGACGTTGTCCAGGACGGATAGCGATTGATGGTTGGAGGTGCGCCATGAACGTCAGGATGCTGGCCCCGGACACAACGACCTGCTTCATGTACTACGAATCACCCATCGGGCTCGTGGAGGTTGGCAGCACCGCGGGGGCCATCACATCGCTGTACTTCGTCGACGAGCGTCGTTCCGAGATGCTCAGGGACGAACTCGGCGAGGAGGCCGTGCGGCAGGTCGCCGAGTACTTTGAGGGCGGGCGCCGCGAGTTCGACGTTCCGGTGTCGCTAGGTGGAACGAAGTTCCAGAAGCTCGTCTGGAACGAGCTTCTGAAGATATCGTTCGGCAACACCGTGTCGTACGGAGACATCGCCAAAGCGATAGGCAAGCCCACGGCGGTGCGCGCCGTCGGTGCTGCCAACGGGCAGAACCCCATATCGATCATCATCCCGTGTCACCGCGTGATCGGGAACGACGGTCGCCTGACAGGTTACGGAGGGGGACTATGGCGGAAGCAGTGGCTTCTGAAGCACGAGGGCGGTCTGCTGCTCTGAAGGAGAAGAACGTGTCGGGCGACGGATCGAACGTCTACTGGAAGGAAGTCTACGACACGCTCGTAGCGAGCGTGCGTTTCAACGGCAAACACGGCGACATAGACGGCCATCTGTGCAGATTGTCGGAGTCGGTCGGTCCGCGCGCGCACGGCCACCCGTTCGTCCTCCACAGGGGCGGGGGCGACATGGAGGTGTGCCTGCCGGTGACGGGGCCGCTCGACGACGACAGCAGCGGGGGACCCGCGCCTGGCGGGTCCCCCGAGATATCCTTCGGCACGCTCGGGGGCGCGGTCATGATGTGCGCTCCGTTCGAGGGCGACTTGGGTTCCGATGATACGGCGCGCTCGCTCGGGGAGGAGTTCGGAAGGCTCTGGCGTCACACGGTCGAGCATCACATCGGCGTCACCGAGGACCCCTGGCGCGAGGTCCTGCTCGATTACGAACCCGGCATTGCGGGCCTGTACAGGGCGGAGCTGCAGGTGCCGATGCTCCTTCCGAAATGGCTCGAGAGGCTCCGCGCCGGGCTCGACCGGTATGCCGGTGTGTCGGTGCGTCAGCACGTGCTGGGAGGAAGCGAGCGGCTCTACCCGTCTTCGAGTTCTTCCGAGAAGGTGACGTGGGTTAAGGGCGCGATGGCGCGCCTCGACGCGGCGGTCGAGGACGAGAACAGGAGACGGGCCATCATGTGTGGATGTGCGCACGTCTATCCCGCCGCGCGCATCGCTGCGCTCAAGCGCGAGTACGAACGTCTCGGAAGCGTCGACGCACTCCTCGAGTTCATCGCGAACGATCCGGGGTTCGACGTTGCGCCGTACTACCGCGACCCCGAGAGGTCCGGCAACGTCATCCTCATAGACAAGAACCCCCAGGAGCGTGAGAAGCACGCCGAAGCCACTGACCCATTCGTCAAACGCGCGGCGGCCTGCCACTGCCCGATCGTCAAGGCGGCCATACTCGCGGGCGAGAACGTGTCGTTCACGTACTGCGGCTGCGGCACGGGATGGTTCAAGCCCGTGTGGGAAGCGATCCTGGAGGCGCCGGTCGACGTCATCTGCGAGGAGTCCGTCCTGCGAGGCGACGACCGCTGCAGGTTCGCCATCTACCTTCCGGAGGAATAGCATGCCCGAGCTTCCAGAGGTCGCGTCGCGAGCTAAGGAGATGCAGAGGCTGCTCGTCGGGAAGACGATCCGCGACATCGAGCTCTTGCAGCCCAAGTGCCTGAACGTTCCGCCGGCCAGGTTCAAGAAGGCGCTCAGGGGCGCGGAGCTTCTGGGGACCTCGTACCACGGCAAGTGGCTCTTCACGGACACGACCAAGGGGCATCTGCTCATCAACCTGGGCATGGGTGGCGACATGCTGCTCGTGAAGGACGACGAGATTCCCGAGAAGCGTCAGGCCGTCTTCTACTTCGACGACGGGACCGCTCTCTCCATCCGGTTCTGGTGGTTCGGGTACGTTCACTACGCGGCCGAGGGCAAGCTCGGCTCGCACAAGATGAGCGGGAAGCTCGGTCCGAACGCGGTCGACGTCTCCAGAGACGAGTTCCGGGAGATGCTCCGCGGCAGGCGGGGCGCGGTGAAGACGTTCCTTCTCGACCAGGAGAAGATCGCCGGGATCGGCAACGCCTACGCGCACGACATCCTGTTCCTGGCGGGTCTCCATCCACAACGAAAGCTCGACACGCTATCGGAGGACGAGGTCGACGGGCTGTGGCGGGGCATCCGCGACGGGCTCCTTCCGAGCCTCAAGAAGAGGGGCGCCTGGTACGAGCGGGACCTCAAGGGCAGACGCGGCGGATTCAAGATGGACGACATCCAGGTCGGCTACCTCGAGGGAGAGCCCTGCCCGACATGCGGCACGAAGATCGAGAAGCTCAAAACCGGAAGCACTTCTTCGTTCATCTGCCCGAAGTGCCAGGCGCTCAAGCCGAAGAAGAAGAGATGAGCCGCGACTCCGTAGACGTTCTGTTCGAGGACCCGCTCGCCGGGTCCCTCTGGAGCGCGGGGACAACGACGTTCTGGTCAGGCTGGAGGTGAAGGAGCCCCTCTTCGGGAGCGGCTTCTGGATGAGGCTGAGGTAGCGAACGATGCTGGGACGACACCACAAGGAAGCGTCCGCGGGCGAGGTGCGCGACAGGCGCCTCGTCTTCCACGTCGACATGGACGCGTTCTTCGCGTCGGTCGAGGTGATGTGCCGACCGAAGCTGCGTGGCAAGCCGGTCATCGTCTGCGGCAAGCCGACGACTCGCAGCGTTGCGGCCGCGGCATCGTACGAGGCCCGGAAGTACGGCATCCGGTCCGGCATGTCGACCGTTGAGTGCTTCCGCCGCTGCCCCCACGTGGTAGCGGTCGAGGGCAATCCGGGGCAGTACATCTACGTTTCGCTCGAACTGCTGCGCATCTACAAGGAGTTCTCGACGATCGTCGAGCCCTACTCGATCGATGAGGCGTTCGTCGAGATGACCGGCACGAAATGCAACTGGCAGAACTGCGAGGGCGTGGCTCTCGAGATCAAGGACAGGATAGGGAAGAGGTTCCCCGGACTTACGGCGACCATAGGCGTGGGCCCCAACAAGCTCGTGTCCAAGATGTGCGGCCACCTGAACAAGCCCGACGGCATAACGGTCATACGACCCGGCGGGTTCCTGGACGTGTTCGGCGAACGCAACGTCACCGACATCTGGGGCGTAGGCGACAGAACGGCCCTCGCTCTTTCTATGATGGGCATGGACAACATTCGCGAGCTGTCGGAGCACCCGGTCTCGATGCTGCGTCGTCGCTTCGGCATCATGGGAGAGATCCTTCACATGATGGCCGTCGGTCGCGACGACACGCCCGTCGTGCCGTACTTCGAGGGCATGCCGGTCAAATCGATGGGTCACGAACATACGCTCCCGGCTGACACGTGGGACATCGCCGAGGCGGAGAAGGTGTTGCTGCGTCTGTGCGACCAGGTTGCGCGACGGATGCGGAAGAAGGGATACCTGGGCGACGTCATCTCGATGCGTCTTAGGTTCAGCGACTTCGAGAGCATAGGCAGGCAGAAGAAGCTCAAGTTCTACACGGACGAGGAGCGCGTCATATACAAGGAAGCGCGCGAGCTTCTGCACAGGCACTGGAGGCCGGGACACTCGATCAGGCTGGTGGGCGTGAACTGCTCGGGTCTGGTGAAGGTGCCCGAGACGGTGCAGGTCGACCTCTTCCGTCAGAAGGAGGAGGACTCACACAGGAAGCTTCTGGCGGCCGTCGACGCGATCAGGGACAAGTTCGGCGAGAACGCCATAACGAGGGCGCGACTCGTCGACATCAATCGCAGGATGTGGGACGCCGGCCGCCGCGTCTCGGAGCCCAGGTTCCAGAAGATGTCGGTCGGAACGAGCGAGCGCCAGTACCACTCGATCATGGCCGGGTTCCACGACAACAAGGCGAACGTGGATACCGTACCGCTTCCACCCGGTCTTTCGTCGAGTCCGTTCGACATGCTGCGCCACCAGGACGCCGAGGATCTGAGCCGCGGAGGCATCGACTAGCGGCAGGCTCAGATGACACGAGCGTTCAGACCCGAGAGGCGTCAAACGGAGTGATGGTGATAGACCTCCAGGATAAGCAGGGCGACCTCTTCCCCGAGATGCCACACGCGGGAGAGCATCAGATCGCCGACACGAACGGGGCGTACGACAGCAGCCCGGTCCCTCCCAACGTGCACCGTCTGGGGCGCCACGGCCGCATACGCGTCGGTACGTCCGGCTACAGCTTCGCCGACTGGATCGGCCCGTTCTATCCCCAGGGCACGCCCCGCAGCAAGATGCTCGACGAGTACGTCCGTCACTTCGACGTGGTCGAGATCAACTCGAGCTATTACCGGCTCCCGGACGCCAGGATGTTCGAGAGGATGGAAGAGAAGACACCGGACGGGTTCGAGTTCATCGTCAAGCTCTACAAGGGGATGACACACGAGATCGAGAGCGACACGTCGATGTACCGTTCTCTGTCCGACGCGATCGCACCGCTTCGCGAGGCGCAGAAGTTCGGCGGGTATCTGGCGCAGTTTCCCTGGAAGTTCAAGAACACGCCGGAGGCGCAGGCCCACCTCGGCTTCCTGAGGGAGCACCTCGGTGGCGACTCGCTGTTCGTCGAGTTCAGGCACGACTCGTGGATGACGCCTGAGGTGTTCGAGTTCCTGCACTCCGAGGGGCTGGGGTACTGCTCGGTCGACGAGCCGAACCTGAAGGGCCTCATTCCCCCCGTGGCCCGCGCCACGACCGAGGAGGGTTACGTGCGGTTTCACGGTCGCAACTCCGTGAACTGGTGGGGGAAAGGCGGCGGAGACCGCTACGACTACGATTACAGCGACAGCGAACTCGGCGAGTGGGCGAAGAAGCTCGTCACCCTTGAGGACAAGGTCAAGAAGGTCTACGCTTTCTTCAACAACTGCCACGCGGGTCACGCCGCCAGGAACGCCGAGCTGATGATCGAGATGCTCGGCAGCGAGCTGGGCGATCGGTGCTGACGACCGCGCGCCACCGGAGAGCGCCGCCGGCGCCCTACGAATCCATGACGTTCGGGAGACCGGGAGACCGCTGATGGACCGGACGCGTCCTGATATGCTCGGATATTGCGGCATCTACTGCGGGCGGTGCGACATCCACGTCGCGTGCAAGACCGGAGACACGGCCGGCCAGCAGGCGATCGCCGACTGGATAAACGAGCATCACGGTGCCAAATGCACGGCGGAGGAAATACGATGCAGCGGGTGCAAGGGGCCACTGGACGAACACTGGAGCGTGAGCTGCAAGGTCCGGTTGTGTGCCTCCGAGAGGGGCGTAACCACCTGCGTCGACTGCGGCGAGTATCCGGGTTGCGACACGCTCGAGACCTTCTACCGTGGAGGAGACTACGAGTCGGCCCGGAAGACCCTGGAGAGGATTCGGGAGATCGGATTGAACGCCTGGCTCGAGGAACAGGAGGGGTGACGAGGTGAACAGACGCCACCACATCGCGACGGCCATGGTGATGCTCGCGTCCCTCATGCTGCTCACGTGTATCACCGCGGAAGCGGACGACCAGACGTCGAAGGGCCGCCCGGTCGTGCCGGGCTCCGTGCTCGACGCCCCTCCGGAGCATCCGTCGCCCGACGCTCACTATCTCATCTATCTGCACGGAGCCATACTCGAGAGCGAGGGCCCCGACGCGGTGCACCCGCGCTTCGGCAGATACGAGTACTCGGCGATACTGGACTCGTTGGCCGTCAGGGGGCTCGTCGTCATAAGCCAACTGAGGGCGCAGGGCGCCGATCCGATCGATTACTCCAAGAGCACGGCGGAGTGGGTTAACACGATGATCCGCGAAGGTGTCCCGCCTGAGCACATCACGGTCGCCGGTTTCTCGAAGGGCGGCGGCATAGCGATGGACATCTGCCGGCGCCTGTCCAACCCCGGCGTCAACTACGTCTTCATGGCGTGCTGTCCAAGGGCGATGCAGGACTGGCCCGAGGCCGACTACCGCGGGCGCATTCTCTCGATCTACGAAAAGAGCGACGATTTCGCCGGTTCCTGCCGAGAGGCCATTCTCGGCTCTGCCGACGCGCCGACTCCCGAGGGCATCGTGTTCAAGGAGATCGAGATAGACACCGGGCTCGAGCACGGCGCGTTCTACCGACCACGGCCCGTGTGGGTCGACCCGGTGGTCGGTTGGGCGATGTCGTCTCCCGAGTAGCGCTTATGACCATCACCGATTTCCTCCAGAAGATACGGCACGACGGTTACTACGCCGGGCAGATCGCCCACGTGGAGACCGTTCCCTCCCGGGAGGCCGAGTACGGCGACCTCTCCGAGCCGCTCCCGGGACCGCTCGCCCGGGCGCTCGAGGCCGCCGGGATAGAGAGACTCTACTCCCATCAGGTGGACGCCATCGAGGCGGTCCGGCGGGGCAGGAACGTGGTCGTGGTGACCGGGACCGCTTCGGGGAAGACGCTCTGCTACAACGTCCCCGTGCTCGAGCGTCTGCTCGCGAAGCCCTCGGCAAAGGCTCTCTACCTGTTCCCGACCAAGGCCCTGGCGCAGGATCAGGTCAAGTCGCTCACGAGGCTGGCCGGACTGGACACTGAGCTCATGGAGGTCGTCCGGACCGGCACGTACGACGGGGACACGACCCGCCACACGAGACGCAAGCTCCGCGACGAGGGGAACGTCATCCTCTCGAACCCGGACATGCTCCACGCCGGGATACTCCCATATCACGCCAAGTGGAACAGGTTCCTGAAGGACCTCGAGTACGTCGTCGTCGACGAGATACACACGTACCGCGGCATCTTCGGGTCGAACGTCGCGAACGTCCTCCGGAGGCTCAGGCGCGTGTGCGAGCACTACGGTTCGCACCCGCAGTTCATATGCTCGAGCGCGACGATCGCGAACCCGCGGGAGCTTGCGGAACGGCTGGTGGGTGAGCCGTTCGAGGTCGTAGACCGCGACGGGAGCCCGCGTGGGACGAAGCACTTCGTGCTCTGGAACCCGCCGTACCTCGACGATACCAAAATGGAACGCAGAAGCTCCAACGTCGAGGGGCACTGGCTCATGTCCGAGCTGATCGCCGAGGGGTTCCAGACGATCGCCTTCGGCAGGGCTCGGGTCGTCGCGGAACTCATCTATCGCTACGCGAAGGACTCCCTGCGGAGACGGAAGCCCGAGTACGCGGAGAAGATCAAACCCTACAGGGGCGGCTACCTGCCCGAGGAACGGCGCGAGATCGAGAGGCAGCTCTTCTCGGGCGAACTCATGGGGGTCGCCAGCACGAACGCCCTCGAGCTTGGCATCGACGTGGGTAGTCTGGACGCGGCGGTCATAGTCGGGTTTCCCGGCACGATAGCGAGCGTCTGGCAGCAGGCCGGACGGGCGGGACGCGCTTCCGACGAGTCGCTCGCGGTCCTGGTCGGATACAATGACCCCATCGACCAGTACCTCATGCGGCACGGGCGGTATTTCTTTATGCAGTCCCCCGAGAACGCGGTCATCGACCCCGGCAACAAGTATATTCTCGCGAACCACCTTCGCTGCGCGGCGTTCGAGCTTCCGCTCTCCGAGATGGACTACGACCTGTTCGGAGAGCTGGCGGAGCCGATCATTGACGTGCTCGACGAGGTGGAGGACCTGAACGAGATAGACGGGCGCCACTACTGGGCGTCGACCGACTTCCCGGCGAGGGCGATGAACCTCAGGACCATCTCGGACAACACGTACACTATCGTAGACGTCGCTCGCGACAACGCGGTGATCGGTGTGGTCGACGGTGTGTCCGCGCTCGAGCTGGTCTATCCGGAGGCCATCTACCTGCATGAGGGCGAGACCTACTTCGTCCGCGACCTCGACCTCGAGCAGAAGGTGGCCTACGTGGAGAAGAAGGAGGTCGACTACTACACCCAGCCGGTGTTGGAGTCGGCCATCCGGATCGGTGAGGCGACGGACTCCAGGGTGTGGAACGGGAACAACGTGTTCTTCGGCGACGCCACCGTCACCTGGGTGACGTCTGCGTTCAAGAAGATCAAGTTCTACCAGCTCGACTCCATCGGATGGTCGAATCTCGACCTGCCGCCGTTCCACCTGGAGACCAAGTCGCTCTGGGTGTCTCCCTCGAAAGAGGCGATGGACGCGGTCCGCTCCCAGGGACGCAATCCCGTCGAGGGACTGGTCGGAGTGCGCAACGTTGCGATATCGGTCCTGCCTCTCTTCTCGATGAGCGACCGCAGGGACGTGGGCGGTATCGTCGAGAGCGGCAACACCGGGAGCCCCACGATGTTCCTATACGACAGGTTCGAGGGCGGGCTCGGGTTCGTCGAGACGGGCTACCGCAACATCGGCGAGCTCCTGCGGGGGTGTCTCGACCTGGTCGAGGAGTGCGACTGCGAAGATGGATGTCCCTCGTGCGTCGGCCTGCCCATACTGAGGCCGCCCATTCAGCAGGACCCCGATGCGGGCGGCGCCTGGCCGATCCCGGACAAGGAGTCCGCGCGGCTGCTCCTCAGAGCGATGCTCGCGGCCTGAGTGCTTTTGCCTACGGTGCGGCCGTTCGGGGGCGTATAGTGGAGCGGAGAGGCATAGCAGGGAGCGGCACGGACGGGAGGACACACGTGGAGTGGTTCAGGGATGACGTGGGGGACGGGGTGATAGCGGAGCACGCGGTGGTCGGGTTCGCCTCCGCCAACTGCTACATAGTGGCCGACGAGAGGACCCGCGAGGCGGTCATTGTCGACCCGGGCGCCGACAGGCCCGAGGAGGTCGAGGGCATCGTTGCCGAGGTCAAGCGCCTTGGCCTCAGCCTGCGGTACATCCTGAACACACACGGCCATCCCGACCACATGTGGGGCAACGATCTGGTCAAGAGCGAACTGGGGGGCCAGGTGGTCATCCACGAGCTTGACGGGATGAAACTCACCGACCCTGACAGAAATAGCTCGACCCTCTTCGGCATGTCCGTCCGCGTGCGTCCCGCCGACAGGTTGGTGCGCGACGGCGACTCTGTCGACATCGGTGACGTCAAACTCAAGGTACTGCACACGCCGGGTCACAGCTCGGGTGGCGCCGCCTTCCTCGGCGACGGCTTCGTGCTGACCGGGGACACGCTCTTCGCCGGGTCGATAGGCCGGTCCGATCTGCCATGCTCGAGCGAGGACTCAACGATAGCCTACGAGGTCCTCCTCGAATCGATAGGCAACAAGCTTCTTACGCTGCCCGACGAGACCCGTGTGCTGCCGGGCCACGGCCCCACGACCACGATCGGCATCGAGCGCAGGACCAACCCCTTCCTGAGGTAGCCCGGGGAATGGAACTCAGGTACGAGGTCATAGAGCTGGTGCCGCGGTTCGTGTTCAGGACCGCGCGCACCACGAGCGCCTCGAGCGAGAGCGTCGTGGTTAAGCTCTCGGACGGGGAGCTGACCGGACTGGGGGAGGCGGCGCCGTCCAGGTTCTACGGCGAGACGACCGATACGGTCGTGGCCTATCTCGAACGGATGCGCCCCGCCGTCGAGCACTCCGTGCACGAGTCGGAGCTGATGTCGTACCTGACGTCGCGCGGAGGTCACTCGGACCCTGCTGCCCGCGCCTCGCTCGAGATCGCGGCTCATGACATGATGGGGAAACGCTACGGCGTCCCTCTGTGGAAGCACTTCGGCCTCGACCCGGAACGAACGCCGGTGACGACGATCACCATCGGGATCGACGAGCCCGACGTCATGCTGGAGAAGGCGCTCGAGGCGAAGGGATATCCGCTCCTCAAGATCAAGCTCAACGCGGACACCGACCTGTCGATCGTCGAACGGATCAAGAAGGCCACCGGCGCGCGCTTGACCGTGGACGCCAACTGCGGATGGGACGTCGACAGCGCGATACGGAACGTCGCCGAACTTGCCCGGTTCGGCGTCGAGTTCGTGGAGCAGCCGGTCAAAGCGGACGACATCGAGGGACTGCGCCGCGTGAAGGAACGCTCGACGATACCTGTCTTCGCGGACGAGAGCTGCCCCACGAGCAGAGACGTATCGGCCGTCGCGCGGGCCGTGGACGGCGTCGTCATCAAGCTCATGAAGTGCGGCGGGTTCGTCGACGCCGTGGCTATGGCCGGCGAGGCCAGGCGACACGGTCTCGAAACCATGATCGGCAGCATGCTGGAGAGTTCCATCTCGATCACCGCCGCGGCGCACATCTCGCCGCTCATGGACTACGCGGACCTGGACAGCGTCTTCCTGCTGTCGAACGACCCCTATTCCGGGATGAAGATAGACCACGGGCGGATTGTGCTCCCCGAGGGGCCGGGATTGGGCGTGAGCCCCGCCGAGGCCCGGGTTGCCTGACGCCGTGAGGCTGACGCCGGAGGTGTGCACATGAGGACCGCCAAGGCCTCGTTCCTGCTGTTCCTGATCTCCCTGCTCGCGCTCGCTTCGTGTTCGACCCACGAGGAGTTCGTCGAGAGAAAGCTCGCCAGGGCCGACGAACTCGCCAAGCGACGGGACTACGCCGCCGCTCAGTCGCTCCTCGACTCAGCGCTGGACAGGTCGCCCGATGATGTCCGCCTTGCGCTCGGCAAGGCTGACATCCACATGATGGCACACGAGTACGACCGAGCCCAGGCCTGGTACAACGAGGCCATGGCCATCGACGACCGCAGTCTCGACGCCGTCGTCGGCAGGTGGGAGGCCATGCACGAGGCCGATCCCGACAGCGCCGTCTCGGCCGGGATCCTCGCCGAGGCGGACGCCCTTCTGGGCGTCGCCCCCGACAGCCTGTTCAATCTCTCCGCCTTCGTCGAGGCCTACTACATGCTGGACCGGTTGGACGACGTTGGCGACGAGGCCCGACTCCTGACAACGCTCTATCCCAAGAGCAAGTTCGCCGACGAGCTGATCAAGGAGGACATCGACTGGATAGGTGTGGAGCGCGACGACCAGACCAGGCTCGAAATGGCCAACGCTTTCCTCGAGGACTATCCCGAGACCAGATGGCGGCCTCGTGCCCTCATGCTCAAGCTCGTTTCACTTCGGAGGCTCGGGAGGAACGACGAGGTGCTCGATGCCTGCCGGGAGTGGACGGCGGCGAACCCCGACGACCCCGAGGTCCTGAACGTCGCGGCGACCGAGATGGTGGCGGTCCGCAAGGCACCCGACGAGGCCGCCGCGCTGGCGCGGAGAGCCATAGAGCTTACGCTCAAGGATTGGTCCGAGGGTACGGAGGAGTCGCGGGAGGATTCGGAGGAGGCAGGCTACGGCGACGGAGAGCCGGGCGAGGGCGGAGCGGCGGAGAGGACGTCCGGCGACCCCTCTCACGACCAGGAACAGGATCTGGCGGGGTACTACCTCACGCTCTCGCGGGCACTCGTGCTCGCCCGCGACTTCCCGTCAGCGCTTCAGGCCGCGCGAGACGGGCTCGGAGTGCTCGACACGGGGCCCGACGAGGAAGAGACGGGCTCCGCGTGGCAGTTCGTGGCGGGGCAGGCGCTGGAGGGGCTCGTGAGTTACGAGGCCGCGTTCGACTCATACCTGGAAGCGATCATCGTCGGAGGGCGGCAGGACCGCTGGCCGGCAAGGGCGGACACGGCGATACGCGCGCTCTACGACCAGAGGTTCGCCGCGCGTTCGGGAGGGGCGCCGCTCGTCGAGTTCGCACGCGAGCGTCTGGAGTACGCGGGTCCGGTGTTCACGGACGTGACTGACGCCGTGGGCCTGTCCGGGCGCAACGAGTCGAGAATAGCGTGGGGCGACTACGACGGCGACGGCTACGAGGACCTTCTTCTGTCGGGCCGCGTGCTCATGAAGAACATGAGAGGCTCCGGGTTCGTGGATGTCACCGATGAGGCCGGAATAGGCGGGAGCGGGGCGAATGGTGGCGTCTGGGCCGACATCGACAACGACGGCGACCTCGACATGTACGCCACGTCCGGAGCCACCGAGGGGGACAAGACCGACAGGCTCTGGCGCAACGAGGGTGACGGCACGTTCGTCGACGTCACCGTGTCGGCCGGAGACGTCACCGACCACTACACGACCGAGGGAGCCGGGTGGGGCGACTTCAACTCCGATGGATACGTCGATCTCTACCTCGCCAGCTACGAGCGCCCACGCACCGAGACGTTTCAGGAATACGGCGTCGGCTACCCTGACATACTGTATGCGAACCGGGGCGACGGGACGTTTCACGACGTGACCCATACGATGGGGATCGTTCCGCCGTTCGGGAAGGACCTGTGCGGCCGTGGAGTCAACTGGGGCGACTACGACAACGACGGAGACCTGGACATCTACGTTTCCAATTACAGACTTCAGGAGAACTTCCTGTGGAGAAACGAGGGTGGCGCCGGGTTCGTCGACGTGGCGCCGCAGCTCGGCGTCTCCGGCAACGAGACCGACGGCTGGTGGGGCCACACGATCGGCTCGGAGTGGGGAGACATGGACAACGATGGCGACCTCGACCTCTTCTGCGCCAACCTGGCTCATCCACGCTACATAGAGGTATCGGACAAGTCCATGCTCTACAGGAACATGGTCGGGCGCGACGGTCGGTTCCACGGAGACTCTTTCATCGAGCGCAGAGCCGAGGCCGGCATCAAGTACGCCGAGACGCACTCGGACCCGTCGTGGGGCGACGTCGATAACGACGGCGACCTCGACCTGTTCATCACGTCCATATACCCTAACTGCGCGACCTTCCTCTACCTGAACGACGGCCACGGCGACTTCGCGGACGCGACGTGGCTGGCGGGCGTGAGGTCGTTCAACGGGTGGGGCGCCGCGATGTGTGACTACGACCACGACGGCGACCTCGACATAGGCGTGGCCAGCGCGTCCGGCTTCCACCTGTTCAGGAACGACGGTCTGGCGGCAGCAGCGGGCGGCGTGGAGAGCCACTGGCTCGAGGTGAAGTGCGTGGGGAGCCGCTCCAACGCGGCCGGCATCGGAGCGCGGGTGGTCGCGCGTTCGGGGCGAACCACGCAATTGCGCGAGATAGAAGGGGGCAAGGGCACCACGAGCCAGCACGCCATGATCGCCCACTTCGGTCTTGGCGGAAGGGGCGGGCCGGTCGGTCTTGAGGTCAGGTTCCTGGGTGGGGCGACGGTCGTGCTAGAGGACGTCGCCGTCGACAGGTTGGTGACCATCGTCGAGCCGCTCGAAGCGGGGGACGGGGATTCGAAGTGAGCGCGGACACCGATGCAAGAGAGCGCGACGACGATCTCCGGAAGCGGCTTCACCGGCTGGGAGACGCGCCACGAGTGACGAAGCTCCGCGCCCGCAGCCGCCCCGCGGCGCTCGAGGACATGGACGGCGTGGTAGAGCGCGACGGCGTCCTCGTCGTGGAGCGCAGCGTCACGTCGCTGATGTCGCAACGCGCCAGCCGCGCCATCCTGGAGAGGACGGCGCGGGCACGGCGCGAGGCGGAACGCCGCGACGACGTCGACGAGGAGGTCAGGAATCTCCTCCTGAATCCGGGCGGCGCGCTCTTTCTGGACACGGAGACCACCGGACTCGGCAGCGCCATGGTATTCATGCTCGGTTCGATGCGCATCACCGATTCGGACATGGTCGTGAGGCAGGTGTTCGCTCGCGACTACTCCGAGGAGAGGGCACTGATTGACGCATGGACGGGGATGCTCGGCGGCGCGGACATGCTCGTCTCGTTCAACGGGAAATCGTTCGACCTCCCGGTGCTCCGGGACAGGGTCGGATACCACGGTCTCGATGTCGTTGATGAGCCCGCGCACCTCGATCTGCTCCACGTGTCGCGCCGCAGGTGGAAGGACGTGCTGCCCGATTGCCGGCTTCAGACGCTCGAGTGGAACGTCTGCCGCCGCAGGAGGACCGGCGACATCCCCGGCGAGGAGATACCGGCGGCCTATCACAGGTTCGTTCGCACCGGTGACCCGAGCGACATGCTCGCCGTCTTCCACCACAACGCGCTCGATCTGGTGACTCTGGCCGACATCGCGGCCGCGCTGGCCGCGCCCGCGGAGTGACCGGGCGGTCCGGCTCGCGAGTCGAAGCCCTGCGGAGGGCGGGACAAAGCCTGCGACAGAGCGGAGTTGTCGCCGTCAGAAATGAATGTGCACAACTCGTGGACAAGGTCGTGCGTAAGCGGTTGACTGCTTCTGACGGACGGTGGGTAACCTTCTGAGTCGTTGCAGCGTGCGGCCGCACTCTCCGAACACACAACCCGGGAGGAGCTCGAATGAGCGGTGGCAAGGTCTTCACGTTCATCGTCGGAGGACGGGCGGGCGCCGGCGCCAAGAAGGCGGGGGCGGTGGCCTCCGACCTCTTCGCGTCGATGGGGCGACACGTCTTCCAGATGGACGATTACCAGAGCCTCATCAGGGGCGGTCACAACTTCATCGCTTCGAGCACGTCCATCGGCCCGGTGCTGAGCCACTACATGAAGGCCGATCTGGTGGTCGCGCTCGACAAACGCAGTCTGGAAACCCATCGCGACAACATCAGAAAGGGCGGAGTGCTCGTCTACAACTCGGACGAGGCCGACGAGGAAGCGGCCGAGGGCACCGCGGCCGGCACGGTCGTGGGCGTTCCCATGACGACCGAGGCCAAGAAGCACACCGACCCCGAGCTCAGGCTTGGCCTGGCCGGTCCGGCGTCGCTCGCCGCCGTGCTCGGAATGTCGCACGACGAACTCGACGAACTCATCAGGAAGGGCTATCGGAGAGACCTCGAACAGAACTTGCCGTTCGCCGGAGCGGTCTACGACGCCGTTGCGGCGAAGGCGGCCGGTACGTTCTCATTGGAGAAGGGCGAGGTCGAGCTGCCGATGCTCACAGGGAACGAGGCCATCGCGCTCGGCGCGTGTGCTGCCGGGCTTGACCTCTACTTCGCGTATCCCATGACGCCGGCGAGCACCGTGCTCCACTTCCTGGCCGCCCACGACGAAGCGCTCGGCGTCGACGTCATGCACCCGGAGAGCGAGATCGCAGCGATCAACATCGCGCTCGGCGCCGCGGCGATGGGAGCGCGGGCGATGGTGGGAACGAGCGGCGGCGGATTCGCGCTCATGGAAGAGGCCTTCTCGCTCGCCGGCATGGCCGAGGTGCCGATACTCGCCGTTCTCTCCTCTCGACCCGGTCCCTCCACGGGCGTTCCGACCTACACCGAGCAGGCCGATCTCAGGTTCGCGTTGAGCCAGGGCCACGGCGACTTCGCGAGGGTCGTCGCGTCACCCGGCAGTGTGGAGGAAGCGTTTGCGCTGTCCGCTGAGATGCTGGCGCTCGCGTGGGAGTTCCAGGTGCCGTGCATTCTGCTCACCGAGAAGCACCTCTCCGAGAGCAGGGTGACCGCGGACATCGACCCGTCCTCCGCGGCCTGGGCGACGCCGGTCATGCACGAGGGAGGGGACTACAAGCGTTACAGAGAGACCGACAACGGAGTGTCGCCCCTCCTGTTCCCGCCGTCTGGCGAACTCATCAAGTGGACCAGCTACGAGCACGACGAACTCGGACTGACCACCGAGAAAGCGACCGAGGTCGCTCGCATGCACGACAAGCGCGCCCGAAAACTGCCCGCCATCATCGAGAAGCTGAAGGGCATGACGACGGTCAGGCGCTACGGGAACTCGGGGCCCACCATCGTGACGTACGGCTCGACCACGCTGTCCGTACGCGAGGCGCTCCGCGCCTCCGGCATCGAGGCCACCGTGGTGCAGCCGGTCTATCTGCAACCGTTCCCTAAGTGGGAACTCAAGGACATCCGCGGCACGTCGCCGGTCGTCGTGGAGCAGAGCTGCAGCGGGCAGTTCGCCACTCTCCTGTCCGACAAGCTGGGGACAGAGCCCTCGGCCGTGATCAGGAAGTACGACGGACGACCCTTCGAGCCCGACGATCTGGCGGAGGAACTGCGTAAGGTCCTTTGACGGAATCCTCCATGGGAGACGCCTGAAATGACTAACAGAGACCTCGAAACCTACGCCGAGAACACGTGGTGTATGGGGTGCGGCAACTTCGGCATCCTGAACGCGGTCGGCGGCGCCGTGAAGCTTCTCGAGGAGCGGGGAGTTGGACGCGACCGTATCGTGATGACCGCCGGGATCGGGTGCCATGCCAAGATCTTCGATTACGTGGCGCTGTCGGGGCTCTACTCGCTGCACGGACGCGCGATGGCGACGGCCCAGGGTATGAAGCTCGCAAACCCGGACCTCAAGGTCGTGGCGTTCTGCGGCGACGGAGACGCCTTCGGTGAGGGCGTCGCGCACATGATGCACGCCGCGAAGCGGAACGCGAACATCACCGTCGTCGTACACGACAACGGCGTGTACGCGCTCACGACGGGGCAGCGCACTCCGACCAGTCCCCGCGGATTCGTGGGGCCCTCGACCCCTCACGGAAACCAGGAGGATCCGTGGAATCCTCTCGTGCTCATGCTCGAGGCCGGTGCGACCTTCGTCGCGAGGGGGTACTCGGGGAGGGTGGAGCAGCTGTCCGAGTTGATCGCCCAGGCGGTGGAGCACGACGGGTTCTCGTTCATCCAGGTCCTCCAGCCGAGCGTCACCTTTACCGACAGGTACGCCGAGTACAATGAGACGGTGAAGCCGCTCGAAGGCGGACCGCTTCCCTTCGACGAGGCGCTGGCGATGGCGCGGAAGACCGACGTGTTGCCCGTCGGCGTCTACTACCGCAGGAAGAAGACGCCGTACGAGACCGAGCTCCTGGGGGAGCGCAACCCCTTCCGCGATCGCATGAGCCGGGAGGAGCGCATCGAGATGGTGAGAAAGGTGCTGGCCGGCTGACCACGCGGTCGTTCGCTGTCGCGGCGCACGGCAGGCAACGAGTCGCGCCGGGCCGGCGGACAGCGCCTGAGGGTAGGAGCCCCGGGAGGTGATGCCGGTGACGGTGAAGGAGACCATCGAGAAGAGAAGGGCGTACAGGTCCCTGGTGCCCGCGGACATTGACGACATGCTCGTGTCGGACCTCGTGGACTGCGCACGTCTGGCGCCGTCCTGCTACAACAATCAGCCGTGGAGGTACGTGTTCGTTCGGGAGCGGGAGGCCCTGGAGCGTGTATTCGTGGCGCTCTCAGACGGGAACAAGTGGGCCACTGCCGCCACGATGATCATCGGCGTCGCCAGCCGCTCCGACCTCGACTGCCGGATAGCGGGGCGGGAGTACTTCCTCTTCGACACCGGGATGGCCACCGCGTTCATCATACTGAGAGCCACGGAGCTGGGCCTTGTCGCTCATCCGATAGCCGGGTTCAGCGAGACGAAGGCCAAGGCGGCGATGCGCATTCCGGACGACATGCGCCTGATAGCGCTCGTGATCGTGGGCAAGCACTCGGACGTCATCGGACCGCTGCTCTCGGAGCACCAGGCCGAGGAAGAGCCGCAGCGTCCGGAGCGCAAGCCGTCGGGCGAAGTTGCTTTCGACGACCTATGGGGGGAGGCTTCCGATGACTAGATCAGCGGTCCGATTGAGCGAGCGCAGCGTCGTGGTGACGACGGCCCTCGCGCTTGCCGCGGCGTTTCTGTTCGCTTCTGCGGGATGCGCCGGAGGCGAGAAGGCCGACAATGAGCGTTCGGCGGCCGCGGACAGCCTCTCGGCCGGAGCGGCGTCGCAGGAGATGACAGAGTACGAAGGCATTCCCCTCAGCACGTACTACCGCGAGTACGACAACTCGATCAAGGGACCTCAGGAGATCGACCTCGATACCTATAGGCTCGATGTCACCGGGCTTGTCGAGCACCCTCTCTCGCTTACCTACGACGAGGTGCTGGACCACGACCCGCAGACCAGGCTCCTGACGCTTTTCTGCGTCGAGGGATGGCAGGAGAGACTGGTGTTCGAGGGCGTGAGACTGGCCGACGTGCTCACCGCGGCCGGGCCCAAGCCCGGAGTCAAGACGATCATCTTCCGGGCCGCCGACGGCTACTCGACATCTCTGCCATACGATGACGTGGACAGGCTTGACCTGATGCTCGCCGCCAGGATCAACGGGTTGCCCCTGGACGCGATGCGCGGCATGCCGTTCCAGCTCGTGGCCGACACCAAGCAGGGCTACAAGTGGATCAAGTGGCTGACCTCCATCGAACTCTCGGACAAGCCGTTCTCGGGATTCTGGGAGTCCCGCGGGTACTCTAACGTGGCCGACGTTCAGAAGAGCCGTATAGAGCGTGAGGCCCGCCTCATAGAGGAGAGAGAGCCCTCGAGCCCAACGCCCGATTGACGATTCCCACCGCGTGGTTTACTGTCCCAGTAATATCCGGGGGAGCCTAGGATGGGCCTCCCCGTGTCGGTTCCGTCTGCGGCGGACTCGCGCGCGGCAGTCACGCGCGTGCCGTCCCGGTCTCGCGCTGGAGGTGCGATGAGGTCCACGTTCTTCTGTCATGTCTTCGCGGCGGCCATGATCCTGGCGGCCACCGCCTCGGCCGCCCCCATAGTCGGCGCCAGCGCCAACACGCTTCCGGCGGGCCAGTTCATGATAGACGGGTGGTTCACCTGGCGGGACTACACATGTATGTACGAGGACAGCTCGGAGACCTGGTACACGTTGTCGTCGGAGCGGACGATCACCTCCGGCACGCTCATGCCGAGGGTGTGCTACGGCTTGACCGACTGGGTCTCCCTTCGCGCGGGCGTTTCCATAGAGGACAGATACCGGGAGTTCAAGGACTTCGACGAGACCCGGTCGAGCACAGGCGTCGGTGACTTCGTTTTCGACCCAAAGATCAAGGTCTACCAGGGCGAGGAGGGATACCCACGCGCCTCGCTCATCGTCGGCGTGCGCATCCCCACGGGCGACACCGAGGCCGACGTCCCGCTTTCGGACGGATCGACCGACTACGTCGCCGGGGCCGCTCTCACTCACAAGGCCGGAGACGTGACGACGCACGTCTGTCTCACGTACTGGCTGAACGGAGAGGGCGACGATGGAGCCGACGTCAAGGACGTGTGGGTCGGGAGCCTGTCGCTCGAGACCACGATAGACGAGAGTTGGTCAATGCTGTGGGAGGCGAAGGCGTACGCCGGGTCGGAGGATTCCGACTACCGGCGTCTCTACGCGTGCCCAGGTATCTCCTGGAACGGAGAGCACGCGACGGTGGGCCTGTCGGCCATGATATCGGCCTACCGCAAGGGCGACCCCGCGGTCAGCGCGTCCGATTTCGACTGGGCGCCGTACGTCCGCTACTACTACCGCTTCTTCTAGACGGTCTTCCGTGGGCCGCCCCGGCTCGCGGGAGGGCAGTTCCCCCCATCTGACGGAGGCGTTCTAATGCCAGGACCGCTCGGTCTTCCGTGGTCGACCTTCTCGGCGCTCCTCGTCGTCGCGGCGAGTATCGTGCTCTCAGTTGCGTGGGCGCTGATCGCCGTGAGAAGGGGACGGGAATGAGCAGCGTCGGCGTATACACCCTCGTCATGGGCGCCTACCTCGTGCTGCTCGTACTGATGGGCGCTCTGATGGCGAGGCGGACCAGGAACGCTGAGGACTTCTACATCGGGGGGCGTCAGGTCGGCCCGTGGGTTACGGCGTTCTCGTTCGTGGCAGCCTACTTCAGTTCCGTGGTCATCGTAGGGGGAGGCGCGTTCGGGTACAGGTTCGGCATGTCGACATTGTGGGTTGCCGCGTCGAACGTCCTGATCGGATGCACGCTGGTGTGGATCGTGATGGGCCGGAGGCTCTGGCAGTTCACGAAGCGCCTGAACGCGATGACCATCCCCGGGTTCATAGGACGGCGGTACGGGGCGCGCGAGGCCGAGGTGATATCGGCCGTCATCATCTTCGCGTTCATGATCGTCTACAACGTGAGCGTGCTCGTCGGGATGGGTCGCATCATGGAAGGCCTGATGGACATCCCTTACACGACGGCCGTCCTGATATCCGGTCTGATCATACTCATCTACGTCTCGATCGGCGGTTACCTCGCGGTCGTCTGGACGAGCTTCGTTCAGGCGTGGATCATGATCTTCGGTCTCCTCCTGCTGGCGTTCGCCACGTTGCGCGCCGTCGGCGGGTTCGCCGCGGGGACGGCCGCGTTGGCGGCACTCGACAGGGGGTTCGTGAGCACGCCGGGCGTGTGGGGGTGGAGCGGGCTCCTGTCGTTCGCCCTCATCGTGAGCCTCGGCGTGTGGGGAATGCCGCAACTCCTGGTGCGCTTCTACTCAATGAAGAACACGAAGGTGCTGCGACTCGGGACGGTGCTCGCCACTCTCGGCGGGGCGATGGCGGTCCTGCCCTACATGACGGGCGCTCTGAGCAGGCTCGTTCTGCCTGCTCTGGAGAACCCCGACCTGGCCATCCCGATGCTCACCGAGCGCGTCCTGAACCCGTGGGGCGGCGCCGTCTTCCTCGCCGGCGTCATGGCGGCGGGGATGTCGACGTTCGCGTCCGTGCTCATCATCGTGAGCGGCGCCATCGTCAAGGACCTGCGCAGGGGAGTGACCCACGGAGAGCGCGCCGGTGGCGGTCCCGCGGCTCCGGGCGAAGAGAAGAGAGAGGTCCTCTACGGCAGACTGGCGAGCCTTGGAGCGGGCCTGATCTCGCTCCTGATTGCATACAGACCTCCAGCGCTGGTCCTCGTCATAACGGCCTTCGCCTGGGCCGTGATAGCATCGTCGTGTCTCTGGCCGGTCGTGCTGGGGGTCTACTGGAAACGCGCCACCAGGGCCGGCGTAACGTCGTCCATGCTCGTAGGTGCCGCGGTATCGCTCGGCTGGATGGCGGCGGGCAAGCCGTTCGGCATACACGGGTTCATCCCCGGAGTGGCGTCCTCACTGGTCGTTCTCGTCGTCGTGAGTCTGGTGACCAGGCCGCCGGCCAGGGCGATCATCGACAGGGCCTGGGGGACCGGAACTTGAGTCCGGCGCGAGTGTCGTTGCTCTCGCTCCTCTTGACGTTGGGGGCGCGGTCGTGAATCAGGCGCGCATGCTGAGATTCCTTCTCATCATGAGCATCGTCCTCATCATTGCGGGCGTAGTCAGGTGTTCAATGGAGATCACGAGCCCACGTCCGGAGAGCGGCGGGGCGGAGCAGAGCGAGCGGAGACAGGAAGAGGTGTGAAGAGAGTCAGCCGCGGCATCAGAAGACGAGCCATCAAGTGGACGAGGTCGGCGCGCTCTCTTGGACCCAGGGAGTACGGGCGTCTCGTCGACTACCACATACACACGAGACTCTGCGGCCACGCCGTGGGAGAGCCGGAGGACTACGTAAGAGAGGCGATAGCGCGGGGACTCTCGGAGATAGGTTTCGCCGACCACATGCCGCTTCTCAGGATGCGTGACGACAGACTGACGATGGCTCCGGATGATCTGCCTCGCTACGTGGACATGATCCGCGACCTTCAGGCGTCGGTCGACGAGATAGGCGTGAAGCTCGGTGTCGAGATGGACTATTTCTCGGGACAGATGGACGAGATATGGGAAGTCGCGTCGAGGTTCGAGTTCGACTACGTGTACGGTTCGGTCCACTACATAGACGGATGGGGCTTCAGTGACAGCAGGCACCTTTCGAGCTACCAGGGCAAGGACCCCGACGAGACCTACGCGCGCTACTTCGACCTGTTCTGCGAGGCCGTGACAGAGGGAGGGTTCGACGTGATGGCTCACCCTGACCTCGTCAAGAAGCACGGTATCACTACGAGCCTCTCGCTGGACGAGATGTACCGGATGGCCGCCGGGGCGCTCGCTTCGGCCGACGTGGCCGTCGAGGTGAACACGTCCGGGCTTAGGAAGCCGGCGCTCGACATCTACCCGAGTCTCCCGTTCCTCCAGGCTTGCCGCGAACGGGGCGTGGCGGTGACGCTGGGTTCGGATGCGCACGCGCCGCGACAAGTCGGCATGGACTACGACCTCGCGCTGCGCCTGCTCAGGCGGGCCGGCGTGGCCGAGATCGCGACATTTGAGTCACGCAGAAGGACGATGCGCAGCCTATGAACGACGAACTGCACGCAACACCCCCGGCAAGCCCGCCCGAGCCCGCGGAGCCGGTGTCACAGAAGCCGGACGGGCACGAGTCCGGGATCGGACCCGAGGCCGTGGAGGAGCGGGCCATCAATCCGCTGGCCGCCCTCACCATGGTCCTGGTCTTCCCGGCGCAGACGTTCAGGCGCCTGATGCTCAGGCCGAACTGGATAGTGCCTTTGCTCTTCGTGATCCTGTCGGTCCTGGTGAGGCGCATACTGACGGTGCAGACCGGGTTCATGGACGAGGTGTTGCGGGACCAGGCCGTTCTGACCGGAGGGGCCATCGCCGACCTCAGGAGCGCGGCGATGGTCTTCAGCGTAGTGACGGCCCTCGTGTCCGTGCCGGTCGTGACGGTGATCCAGACCCTCTTCCTGATGCTTTTCGCCAGGGCGTTCGGCGGAAGCGCCAGGTTCCAGAGCGCGTTCTCGGCGGTTGCGTATGCGTCGGTGCCCGTCGGCGTGGGGGCGCTGGCGCTGTCGGCCCTGCTTCCACTCACACACTCGGCGACGCTCGGAGCCAACCTGGCGGCGCTCCTGCCCGCGAACAGCAGCCCCTTTCTCGTGAGTCTCGGCATGGAGCTGGACCTCTTCTACCTGTGGTTCTTCGTCCTTCTGGGCATCGCGGCGGTCCCCGTCTTCGGGCTCCCGAAGCCGCGCGCGAGGCTCGCCGCCGCTGTCTTCGCGGTCTTCTTCGTGCTGGTTATGAGCTGGATAGGCTCCGGGTCTCCGGCGGAGGGCGAGAGCCCACTCCACGGATGGAAGACCGTGGATACAGAGGAGGTCTCGATGCACTTCCCGGAGGACACGCCCGGCGAAGTCGTGGACGAGGCCATTCTCGCGGCCGACTCGGCGGTGGAACGGACGCGCGGAGTCGTGGGGGCGTCCTTCGGACGAATAGACTGCTACGTGTATCCGTCCTTGGGAGAGAAGACGAGAATCACCGGCAACGCCGCCCTCGCGAACCGTGTCGCATGGGCGGACGCCGTGCACGTGGCCTGGGAGGGGCACGCCGAAGTGGAGCTTGCCAGGGAAGTGGCCAGGGTGGGCGGTGCGCGGGCGCTCGGCAGGATGTATAATCCGTTCCTCGCGGACGGTCTGGCCGTCTACGTGGGACGCCTGGTCGCCGGAAAGCCTGTTGCAGAGGTCGCGGCGGAGTTGCATATTGAAGGTTCACTGCCGGATCTCAGCACCCTGGTCGATCCGGCCATGTACACCGCCACGCGGGGCACGATCGGTGATGCGGCCGCGGGTTCGTTCACCTCGTTCATGTTGGACGACCTGGGCCGCGAGTCGTACAGGGAGTTGTATTCCTACGTGTCGCGCACTCAGGTCCCGGCGAGGGGGGCGCTCGAGCGTGCGTTCTCGGACTCCCTCGGCACCATCGAGCAGAGATGGACTTCGTATATCATGCAGCATGCTGCGACACCCGGTGACCCGCCGCCGGCCGACTGAGAGGAGAAGCGACATTGGGAACGGGATTCTTTACGAGCGTGGGTCAGTCGGGGTTCGTTGGGCAGGCTATCGTGATCCTGCTGCTCTTCGTATCCATATACTCCTGGGCCATCATCTTCCAGAAGCAGGGCATGTTGAGACGCGCCGTCAGGAGATCGGCGGCTCTGCGTGAGCAGTTCGAGAGCGACCCCGACGGCACGATCAACCACTACGCCGACCGGAGTCGCTTCGAGGACTCGCCGTTCGCGGCGGTGCTCGACGCGGCGCTCCACGAGCTGTCTCTTCTCCTTGGTCGTGGTGGTTCCGCTCAGGCAAGAGGAGAGCTGTCGATGGTGCACGTCGACGGCGTCGAGCGGAAGCTTGAGAGCACCGTCTCGGAGCAGGCCATCGAACTCAAGAAGTACCTGATCGTCCTGGCGACGACGGCCGGAGTGGCCCCGTTCGTCGGCCTCTTCGGAACGGTGTGGGGCATCATGAAGGCGTTCGCGGCGATGTCGGTCACCGGGAGCGCCAGCATCAGCAGTGTCGCGCCCGGCGTGTCGGCCGCGCTCACGACCACGGTAGCGGGCCTCGCGGTCGCCATACCGGCGCTCGTGGGCTACAACTATCTGATGAGCAAAGTCCGCACGCTGACCATCGGGATGGAGAACTTCTCCTCCGACATCATCATCACGATCGAGCGGAACTTCGGCTAGTCGCCGGGAGAGGTCGCGAGTTGAGACGAAGACGACGCGACTACGATGATGACGTGGTGCACGAGATCAACGTGACGTCACTGGTCGACGTCACGATGACGCTGCTTATCATCTTCATCATTGTGGCGCCGATGATAGAGCAGGGCATCGACATCAATCTGCCTTCGGCCGAACCGAAGCGGGTGGACGTGGCGGACGTGATCACGATATCGGTCACGGAGAACGAGCGCGTCTATCTGGAAGGACAGCGCGTGACCATGGAAGAGCTGGAGGATCGTCTGGCCAACATCAGAGCCGCGCGCGAGGACGTCGCGGTACTCATCAAGGCCGACTCAGACCTCCGATACGGCCGCGTGGTTGACGTGCTGAACACTGTGAGGAACGCGGGCATCTTCAAGCTGGCGATGGCCACGAAGCCGCCCGAGTAGGCAGGACGGAAGCCATGGGACGCGTCCTCTTCATATCGGCTCTGGTGCACGTCATCGTGCTGGTGGCGCTGCCGTTCATACCGGCGCTGTCGCGTCACTACGACGCCGCGCTCGACACCTACACCGTCGAGCTGGTCGACGTTCCGTCGCAGCCGGACGTGCCTCCGGCCGTGGAGGAACCCGCTCAGCAGGAAGCCGCGGTCGAGGAGCCCGCGCCGACCGAGGAGAAGGAAACGATCCCCGAGGAGCCGAAGGCCAAGCCGAAGCAGGTGGTGCTCAAGCCTCCCGCGGCCAAGCAGGAGAAGTCGTTGGAGGAGCGGCTCCAGGAGCGGCTCGGCGCACAGGACCGGAAGCGTCCGCAGGAGAGTCAGGAGCAGCCGAAGCCGAAGACGGAGTCCGCGCCGGCCCAGACGAGCACGGCGCGCGTGTCGGCGTCGCGATTCCCGTACGGCTGGTATCTGGCGGTCGTGCAGGGCAAGGTCAGCTCCAACTGGTCGCAGCCGAGCGCCAGGCTCATAGTCGAGGACTCGCTGACGACCTCGGTCGCGTTCACGATAGCCAGGGACGGTTCGGTGCGGGACGTCAGGGTCTCACGTTCCTCCGGACGGTCGACGGTGGACCAGTCGGCGGCCAAGGCCGTGCGAGACTCGGCGCCCTTCCCGCCGTTGCCCGACGACTACCGCGAGAACACGCTCCAAGTGACCATCGACTTCACTATATTGAAGGAGTAGCGATACTCCGCGGGTAGAGAGGAGCAACGAGTTGCTCTTGAGGATCCGATTCCTCGCCACGCTCACAGTTGCGGTCGCGCTCGCGGCGGTATTCACGCCGTCCGGCGTGAGCGCGCAGGGCGTCAGGCTTCACATCGAGAAGGGGTTCGGCGAGAAGGTCATCATAGCGGTCCCGCTCTTCGAGGGGACGGGGACCGGCGGGGCGAGCGCCGAGGGCGTGAGAGAGGTGCTCACCTTCGACCTGGCCAACTCAGGTTATTTCGACGTGTTCGAGAACACCGAGTTCGTCGATGAGACGGAGGCCGACGACAGGCTGACCGGACGGATCGCCTTCCCGGAGTGGCTGGCCCTCGGGGCCGAGATCCTTGTGAAGGGCGAGTTCCATTCCGGCCTGTCGGAGTTCTGGCTCGAGGCCACGGTCTACGACCTCGGGCAGGGAAGGGCGATCTTCGGCCGCAGGTACGAGGGCGGACCGGACGAGTGGAGGGCGGCCGTTCACAAGCTGTCCGACGACATCATCAAGAGGCTGACGGGTGAGGACGGCATCGCGCAGACCAGGATCGCTTTCGTGTCGAACGCTAGTGGCACGAAAGAGATCTACGTGATGGACTACGACGGAGGCGAGAGGCGCAGGATAACGCGGGACAGCCAGATGGCGATCTACCCCGCGTGGTTCCCGAACGGTGAGCGCATTGCATACACGAACTTCAGGGGGTCGCGCCAGGAGATCGACGTGGTGGACGTCCGTTCGGGGGCGACGCAGAGGCTGACGTCGTTCCCGGGCCTCGACGCGTTCCCGGCCGTATCGCCCGATGGACGGGACATTCTGGCGACTCTGTCCCGCGACGGCAATCCTGAGATCTACAGGTTCAAGGCGGACGGGTCGGGGGCGAAGCGCCTGACCTACGGAAGGAGCACGGAGTCGTCACCCTGCTGGTCTCCCGACGGAAGGCGCGTGGCCTTCGTCTCGGACCGGTCCGGCAGCCCCCAGGTGTACGTCATGAGCTCGACCGGGGGCACGGCGGAACGCGTGACGTTCCAGGGTACCTACAACACGTCTCCCGACTGGTCTCCCAAGGGCAACCTGATCGCGTACACCTCGAGGATCGAGGGCGTCTTCCAGATCTGCACGGTGGACATTGAGACGAAGGAAGTGGTCAGGCTCACGACTGGTCCGCAGCAGAAGGAGGACCCGACCTGGGCTCCCGACGGGAGGCACGTGGCCTACAGCGTGAAGTCTGGAGGCAAATCAGACCTCTATATGCTTGACATCTATGAGCAAGAACAGGTCAAATTGACGAGTGGCTCTGGGGACTACCTGAGCCCAGCTTGGTCTCACTAGGACGAAGGACTTCTGTGGAGGAGGTTCCAGATGCGGAGAGTCGCCGTTCTCATGCTTGCTGCGGTCCTCGTTGTCGGGGCGATGTTCCTGCTCCCCGGTTGCGCCGGGAAGAAGCCGGTCACGGAGACGATAACTGACGAAGGCATGTCAGAAGACGCGAGTGCCCTGACCGGCGAGGATCTGCCGCTCACGGACGCTGGCGACACCATCTACGTGGAGCCGCTTTCGTCCGCCTTCGAGAACATCCATTTCGACTTCGACAAGTACGACATCCGGCACAGCGATGAGGCGATACTGCAGGGCATAGCCGAGTGGCTCAAGGACAACGACAACGTCTCGCTGCTCATCGAGGGCAACTGCGACGAGCGCGGCACCAACGAGTACAACATGGCACTCGGCGAGCAGCGCGCACTCGCCGCCAGGCGCTATCTCGTTGGTCTCGGCATTCCTGCGGAGCGGATCACCACCATCAGCTACGGTGAGGAGCGTCCGCTCGACCCGAGGAGCAACGAAGAGGCCTGGGCGAAGAACCGCAGGGACCACTTCACCGTCTCCGAGTAGGCAAGCCAGGTGATCGCATCGCTCCGGCCGCACTTCCGCCCGGGATGCGCGTCGGAGCGGTGCGTTAGACGGAGGGACGACCATTGAGACGAAGCTCCGGTTCGCGCAGGGGCGGTCCGTCCACCGGCTTCCGTTTCCCCGCGGGGCTCATTGTTCTTGCGATCGCGCTCATGGGCCTGACGCAGAGCGGGTGCGGCACGGGCGGTCTGGCGGTCAAGAAGGACGTCTGGGAAGCACAGGACGATTTCGAGAGGCGGCAGGCCGGCCTGTCCGAGAAGGTGCTGCAGCTCGAAGGACGGATCACCGCGATCGAAGAGGAGATGCAGGTGCTCCGCCACGCCATCGACGACCTCTCGAAGCGGCTTTCGGACGTCGACGGGGAGCTTTCTCGTGGTCTCGAGGCCATTCGCAACGGCCAGCAGCAGCTGGGCATAGAGCTCGAAGGCCGCATCCGCAACGTGGACCAGGAGCGAGCCAGCGATCGGGACGATGTCCTCGGGCGGTTCGAGATCATGCTGGAAGAAGTCACGGCGGAGAACAAGAGCCTCCGCCAGGACCTCGAGGCCCTGAGGTCGGCCGTGGCGACCGGCTACGCGCACACGGTCGAGCGCGGCGAGACGCTGGCCAGCATCGCGGCGAAGTACGGGGTGACGGTCCAGGAGATAGCGGCCGCGAACAACATCACGAACCCAAACCTCATCGCAGTCGGTCAGGAACTCATCATTCCGCAGCACTAGGCGGATCGGCCGGGACCGCGGGACATCGAACTCGAGATGAGAAGAAGGCCCTCCTCGGAGTCGGGGAGGGCCTTCCTGTATGCAGTGTTGATCCGAGCCGCGGCTACGCCCGCGCGTCGCGCGTCGGGTCGAATTCGAACGTCGGGTCGACCTCGCGCAAGAGCCGCGCGCTCTCCGCCAGTCGGTCGCGGAGCCCCTCTTCGTGTGAGCTCATCCACGCGTGGTAGACGTCCAGGAACTCGTTTCTGCGCTCCTCGATCAGTTCCTCGCGGCGGATATCGTCGATCGAGCGTTCGAGGTGGAACAGCTCGCCCTCCGAGTAGCGCCGGATGAAGTTCAGGTACTGCCCGCGCATGTGCATGAGTATGGTCACGTAGCTCTCAATGCCCTCTGAGAGCTTAGCCAGAGTTTCAGTCATCGACGTAGTGCCGTGTCCGATCCTGGTGGCGTACGAGGACGCGAGCGCGTAGTAGCTCGCGGCCCTGGTGATGTAGACGGTCTTCGGAACGTGGAAGACGGAGCGGTGGTGGCAGTGGCGCTCGTCGAACACGTCGAAGACCGCGACCGACATGAGCAGATAGTCGCCGTTCGCCTTGTATATCTCGTACTTCTGGCGGTCGGTGTCGCAGTCGGCTATCATGCGGAAGAGATCGGAGTCGTCCAGACACACCAGTCGACCGGTGCGCATCAGATACTTCGGCTCGATGTGAGAGTTCAGAAGATGCGCGAGGTAGACGTTGACGTCCTCGTCGTAGAACTCCGTGTTGGACTCGAGCCCCGTCTGCACCCTTGAGTGCAGAAGGCAGTTCAGCATGAAGAAGTACGACGTCTGGACGTCGGCGTCGGTCTCGAGCTTTCTCAGAGGCCCGCGCCGTCCGGTGCTGCGCGGTGCGGAGACCTTGGTTGTTCCTCTAGTCCGGCGCTTGACCATGCACGTCCTCTACTGGATGCGAAGCGATGCGGTTGACGACCCGAAAAAGCAAGTCCCGTGCCACGGCAACGGCGGTGAACGATTCGCCAGTCACGAAGGCGGCCTCGCCGCCGGCATTGGAGCCGCCTCTCGAAAGGTCCCTTGCGACGGGGCTTCCAGGGCGGCATGCTTCGGGACCGGGGGTTTGTCAGTGCATGGACCGTGCGCAAACGAGAGGAGAGTCAGTTACTTCATGCTAAACTGTTGTGTCTGTGATTGCGTATCGTCAGACGTCTCCCGATGCCGCCGGGTCGTGCGGTGTGGCGGGGCGGGCAGCGGGACAGGAGGTCCAGATGCGAGTGGCCGTGGTGCAGACGAGGCCCAAGTTCGGTGACGTTCCGGGGAACATGGAGAGGGCGATGTCGATGGTGCGGTCGGAGCGCGCGGACCTATACGTGCTGCCGGAGCTTTGTCTGTCGGGCTACGTCTTCGAGTCTCGTGACGAGGCGAGGAGACTGGCTCAAGAGCCCGGCGACCGGCTGTTCGACGGCGCGGCCGCGTTCTCAGCCGAAAGCGGGGCGGCCGTCGTGATGGGATTCGCCGAGGAGGACGGGGAGAGGCTCTACAACTCCTCGATCCTGCTGGCTCCGGATGGCAGGCGCATGGTCTACAGAAAGGTCCAGCTCTTCTGGGGTGAGAAGAAAGTCTTCGAGCCTGGGGATCGTCCACCGGAGGTGGTCGAGGCCGTCGGCGCCAGGCTCGGCATGATGATCTGCTTCGACTGGATATTCCCCGAGGTTGCGCGCACGCTGGCTCTTGCCGGGGCTCAGATACTCTGCCACTCGGCCAATCTGGTGCTTCCGTACTGCCAGGAGGCAATGGTAACGAGGTGCCTTGAGAACCGGGTCTTCGCGGCCACCGCGAACCGCGTCGGCAGGGAGCGGCGAGCCGGTCAGGACCTCTCTTTCACGGGCATGTCCGAGGTCGTTGCTCCGGACGGCAAGATACTCGCGCGGGCCGGCGGCGACCGGGAGGAAGTGCTGGTCGTGGAGGTCGACCAGTCGAGGGCCGACGACAAGACCCTTACGCCAGCGAACGACCTGTTCGGGGACAGGCGGCCCGACCTCTACAGGCTCTGACCGGCCGCCGCAGGGCGGCCTTGCGGCCCACTGGCATGTTCCTTGCAGAATTCCTGCGCCGACGGGGCATGCCTGATGTCCGCAGCCCTGTGAATCTGTCATGTGTCGGCGCGCGATCAGGCGCGCGGAACGAGCGAGGTCCCTTTGCAGCGCTCCGGTCCCAGCATAGAGGTCAAGATCGTCCTCCTGGCGGCGTGCGTAGTGGTCGTTCAGGATCTCGTCCTGCTCGCGATGTACCTCGCGGGGGCGTCGGCAACGACCATCCAGGCGACGTTGGGCGCAGTGCTCGTCTTCGCGGTGGTGGTGGCGGCCGTGTGGGGCAACGCCGTCGCCCGGGCGATAAGGCGTCTCTCCAGGGCATGCTTCGTCGCCGATCGGGGCGACATCCACGTTCTCACGGAGCCGGACAGGACCGATGAGATCGGCGAGCTCAACGACGAGATCAACCGCCTCATCGTCTCGCTGCGATCCCTCAAGAGCGCCGAGTCCGAGCTGGCCTCGGCGAGCGCGGTCACGGAGGCCGCCACCGAGTCGGCTCCGGGCGCGCTCCACGCGGCGCACGAGGTGGTGGTCGCGCTCAAGGAACTCAAGGAGGGCGCGGCAGCGGAGGCCGACATAATGAGGAGGGTCGCCGGCTCTCTCGGCGAGGCAAGGACCCTTCTCGAGCAGGTGGCGGGACACGTCGAGGGAGGCATGCGGGACGACGACATCGTGTCGAGGCTTCACGCGCTCGGAGGGGGAGCGCGCGAGGCGGAGCTGCTGGCTGACGCAGTGGTCGACGAGGCGGCCCGTGCCGACATCGACGAGATGGCCCTTGCGAGAGCGGTCAACGGGCTCCGGGCGTCCGTGCGGACGATCTCCGACGCGGCCGGTGACGCGGCAAGGCTGCTCGAGCAGAGAGCCGCGGACGCGCGCGCCGCGAGCAAGGCCCTGACGAGACTCGCGGAGGCGGAGTCCGGCAAGTCCGACGCCGCCCGCGTGGCGGAACTCATGAGCCGCAGCGCCTCCCAGGGGTTCAGCGAAGCGTCTCGGCTGGCCGCCTTGCTCCGCAGGCTCGGTCTCGTTCTGGAGGCGTACGAGCAGAAGCGCAGGCTCTGAGCGGAAGGACGGCCTCTACCGAAGTGCGGCGCCGGCCGCGTCGTCCGGCCGTACACGATGTTCACACTCACGCGGGCCTCTTTGGGCCCGCTTTCTCGTTCTCAGGTGGGGACTCTGCTCCAAGACGTTGCGCACAGGTAACTTGTGCGCCCGGAGAGGACGAGGGGTCGCGGCCGGTGTGCCGTGGCACGACCGTTGCTCGACGACGCGCACGGATGTGCGTCTCGGAGGAGAGCGAAGGGCCGGCGGGCACTACCGGCGTTTGCGGAGGCGCCGGGTCGGTTGTGCGGTGCGGTGAGGGGTGAGCCGGCCGGTTCTCGCTCCTCCATTCCGGAGGGAGCACGCGGGCCATGAGCGGGGAAGACCTCGGTTTGGAGATGATAGAACGGTCCGCCGTCGCTGTGCTTCGACCGGGGCTGTCGGTCGCGGTCAGCGGCGATCGTGCCGGCATCGGGGCAGGCGAGGAGAGCGGACCGCCCGCTACGGCGACGGTCACCCTGACCGCTGGCCCCGGGATCGGGAAACGGGCGTCCCGACGGCTGCGGCTGACGCCGGGACGCCGCTCAGTCCTGCTCTCGCTGTCCCGGTGCCTCGCCGAGTGCGCGATGGATCTAGGACTCGGCGCGTCGGTCTGCCGCCCCGGCACGTCCCCGAGCACGGCATTCCTCGCGATGACAAGGGACTGGTCCGAGAGACAGCGCGGCCTCCGCGAGGCCGGCGCGAGAGCGTGGACCGAAACGCCTTGAGCGGCACCTCCCCACGTGTGACAATGCGAGTTCCGCCGATCGCCGCGCGCGCAGACTACGGGGCCGCGCTTCTTCGACAGGGGGAACCGCATGCCGGAACATCTGTCGTCGCTCACCGACCAGTACCTTTCCTTCATTGCAGAGCGCAGGCCGGTCGGCGCCACCTACCTTGGACTGCATACCAGAGACGGCGAACTCGGCGAATTCTCGCTCGACGCTCTCCGCGACGAGAGGGACATCCTGGACCGGTTGCTGAGCAGGCTGGAGGCGCTGGGTCTCGACCGCGCCGACACAGGAGACAGGGTCGACGCCACGGTTCTTCGCAACGCGCTCCGCTCGGCCATATTCCACCACGACGTGCTGAGATACCACGAGCTGGACCCCGGCTATTACGTGGGCGCCGCTCTCTACGGGTGCAACCAGCTTCTTATGCGTGACTTCGCGCCGCTAGGTGAGCGTGTGGAGTGCTTCGCGTCGAGGCTGCGCGAGGTGCCGGGCGTGCTCAACGCGTGCGAGGACAATGTGAAGAGCCCGCCTTCCGTGTTCGCCACGGTCGCGGCGGAGATGGCTCGCGGTGGTGTTCGACTACTGAGCGAGGTGGTCCCGAGGCTGGGCGACGAAGTACCGGCGATGGCGACGGCTCTCGGGGAGGCAGCGTCGTCGGCGTCTGACGCCTTCGAGACGGCTGCCGCGCGTTTCGATGAGCAGGCCGAAGCGTCGGAGGTTCCGTTCAGCATAGGCCGCGAGGCGTACGACTGGATGTGCCGCGAGTTGCACCTTCTCGATCTTGACGCCGAGGACGTCCTGGAGATCGGGCGCGGAGCGGTCGACGACACGACACGGAGAGTGGAGGAGGTGGCCGCGGAGATAGATGCCTCCACCGGATGGCGCGAGGTCCTGGAGCGTCTGCAGAAGAACCATCCGGACGCGGAGGGTCTGAGAGACCACTACGCCTCCGAGATGGCGCGCGCACGCGAGTTCGTCCTGGAGCGCGGGCTCGTGACTATACCCGAGGGCGAGTCTCTCGAGGTCGTCGACACGCCGACCTTCCTTCGCACCATACTGCCGTACGCGGCATACGGTCCTCCCGGGCCGTTCGAGAAGGAGCAACAGGGGTTCTTCTACGTCACGCCGGTCGACGCCTCGGCGAGCGCGGAGCAGCAGGAGCGCCAGCTGATGGGGCACTGGGTCGACAACATCCGCGTGATAGCTCTCCACGAAGGATACCCCGGGCACCACGTGCAGCTCGTCCGCGCCAACGGCGTCGAGTCGGTGACACGGAGGCTCGCCGGCAGCAACCTGTTCATCGAGGGATGGGCGCTGTACTGCGAGGAGATGATGCGTGAGGCCGGTTTCTTCGTCGACGCTCCCACGAGGCTTTGCCAGCTTGCCGCGACGCTCTGGAGGGCCGCTCGTATCGTCGTGGACGTCGGCCTGCAGTGTGGAGGAATGTCGCTGGACGAGGCGGCAGGCTACATGGTCTCACGCGCGGGACTGCGGCCCGACAAGGCCGAGGCCGAGGTCAAGAGGTACGCGTCGCATCCTACGCAGCCCTCGAGCTACCTCCTGGGCAAGATGGCGATCATGTCGATCCGCGAGAGGTACGAATCCTCATTGGGCGCCGCGTTCGAACTCAGGGAATTTCACGACAGGCTCCTTGACCTTGGGAGCGTCCCGCCCAGGCTGGCCGAACTCGAACTGGGTCTGTCGGATCCGGCGACGGGAGGGCAGCCGTGAAGAGAGTCGTTCTGGCGAACGGGCTTCGTCTCATCATCAGGCAGATGCGCTCGGCGCCCGTTGTGGCGCTCAATCTCTGGGTAGGGTCCGGGTCGGCCGATGAACCGGGGGACCTCTCCGGAATATCGCATTTCATGGAACACCTGCTCTTCAAGGGCACCGACGACGAGAACGGAAGGCGCGTCGAACTCGCCACTCAGGTCCACGAGGCGGGAGGTTACCTGAACGCGGAGACCGGCTGCGACCACACGATGTACTACCAGGTCGTGCCGAGCGACGGTTGGCGCGAGATCCTGGTAGCTTCGATCCGGGCCGTCTCGGAGCCCGCGTTCGTTGAGTCCGAGGTCGAGGCGGAGCGCGCCGTTGTCGTCGAGGAGGCGAGGAGCGGAGAGAACGACCCCTCCGTTTTCGTGTGGAGGAGGCTTCTCGAGACCGCGTTCCCGGGCCGTCCTTGCGGAAGGCCCGTCGTCGGGACCGTCGAGAGCGTGTCGCGCATCACGGTGGACGACCTCAAGGCTCACCACGAAACATACCACAGGGGAGGCAACCTCGTTCAGGTCGTCGTCGGCGACGTCGACGAAGAAGAAGCTGTCGAGTTCGCCTCCGGCGTACTGCGCTCGCTACCCGGCGGGGAGCCGGCGGCTCGTCGGGCGGGCGCCGGTCGGACGGGAGGGCTCCGGTCGCTCACATTCGAGGGCGGCGTCGAGCAGCCCTACGTCGCCGTGGCTTTCGACGGACCCCACGCGCTCCACGAGGACGTGCCGGCGCTCGACGCACTCTGCGGGCTCCTGGGGACCGGGCACAGCTCGCGGCTGTGGCGTTCGATGCGGAGCGGCGACGGCTCGGTGAGCGACATAGGTGCAGGCCTTGTCGCGCACAGGGACTCCGGTCTGGTGGTCGTGCGCGCGGTCGCCACCGGGGCCGACACCGACCACATCGTCGAGGGCATGTTCCGTGAGTGCGAACGGCTCCGGCACGAGCGTCCGTCTGCCGACGAGATGGAGAAGAACCTGAGGAGGCTCGAGTCGGCATACGTGCTGGAGCACGAGACCGCCGACTCGATCGCGCGGACGCTTGGATACTTCGAGATGCTGGGCGATTGCGCCTGGGCAGAGGAGTATGTGGACAGGCTGGCCCGGGTCGGCCCTGGCGACGTCGTGAGAGCGGCCGGTCGCTACCTCGATCCCGAGACGGCCACGGTCATCTGCTACGTACCGGGGCGGGCGGGAGGCAGGCCGTCCGACCGCACTGCGGCAACGCGTGCGCTGGTGGAGAGGGTGGAGGGCGCCGCGCCGTCCGCTCTCAGGGAGACCGGGGTGGGCGAGTGGTCACCTCCTTCTTCATTCACACGCCCTGACGTTCTGGGAGAGAGCACCGACGTGTCCTCCGCCAGGCTGTCGATGCCGGGCGGTGGTACGATCGTGGCGCGGCGGTCCGGAGCGCTGCCGCTCGTCTCGCTGACGCTCGGGTTCCGCGGCGGTTTTCTGGAAGAGCCTGACGGCAAGGCCGGACTCACGTACCTGACGCAGAGGATGTGCCGGGAGGGCACCGGCGGCAGGACCGCCGACCAGATATCGGATGCCATAGAGGGACTGGGGACCGGGCTCGCCTTCGCCGTCGAGCGGGACGGCATGGGGGCCGGCCTCACGGTGATGTCGAAGCATCTCGATGCGGCCGCTCTGGTCTTGGGCGACGTGCTGGTCGATCCGGCCTTTCCGGACGAGAGGCTGGACCTCGCGAAACTGCAGGTCGCTTCCGAGATACGCGAGATCGACGACCACCCCATCCGCCGGGCGCTCAGGATGCTCTTGCCCCTCGCGTTTCCGGGGCTTCCTCACGGCCGTCCGACGAGGGGGTACTACGACACGATATCCTCGATGACCTCACAGGAACTACGCGGATGGCACCGCCGGGTCTGTGTGCTTGATCACCTGTACGCGTGCGTCGCGGGCGACGTCTCTCACGAGCGGGCGGTCGAGGTCGTCTCCCGGGCGCTCGACGGCCTGCCCGCCTCTTGGGAAGGGCCCGCCTCGACCACGGGAGGGGAGGAGCGCGACTTGAGCGTGCCCAGTGCGTCCGCGCCTCGGCGCCGACACGACGATGATGCGGTCTCGCGCCCCGACGGGTCGGATGAGAGCGAGCTGCCGGGCTCGCCCCAGTCAGTGGTTGCGATAGCGCTCCCAGGGCCCGTTGGGGGAACGCGTGAGGCCGTTGTGTGCAGGCTCATTGTGAGAGCGCTGTCGACGATCGGGGGACGATTCTGGCGTTCGCTCCGCGAGAGGCCTCCACACGCCTACTATGTCGGAGGGACACTGCTGGCCTACCGGGACGCGGGCTCCACGATCGCCTACGCCACCTCGGCGCCGGGCACGGAAGAAGCTGTCATCGAGGGCCTGGCAGCCGAGTTCTCGAGGCTGGCCGCCTCCGGACTCGAGCCGGACGAACTGGAGAGGACGAAGAAGCAGCTCGCCGGCACCCTGGAGATATCGCTCATGAGGGGAGCCGCACGATCGGCCACTTATGCGATGGCGGAAGTGATGGGGGCCGGTTACGAGTACGTGGAGCGGATGTCGAGCGAGGTCGCGACGATCACGAACGATGAAGTCGTGAACGTGGCGACCTCGCTTCTGGAACCGTCATCGGGCTTCGCCCGGGTCGTGCTTCGCGGCAGGCCAACCTGACCCGTGGGGCGGCGTTCGTCCGAGATGCTCGCCCGACTCGCCGCGTTCCCATGCGGCTGAGCCGGGAACCGAAGTGGCTCAGTTCCCGCCCGGCTCGCTCTGTCGGGCCATGCCCTCTTCGACCGCCTGCCGGAACTCCTCCGGGGCGTACCTCTGCCAGAGTTCGACCAGGCGATCGAGCTTCGCCTCGTCTCCCAGGCGCTGGTAGATCGACAGCAGCGCCGGGTAGATGTCCGACCTGTCGGGGACCTTCCTGAGAGCGATCTCGTAGGCATCTCTGGCCGTCTCGTAGTAGGGAAGCGCCTCGTCGGCGTTGCCCTGCATCTCTATCTTCTCGGCCATCATGAGATTGACCCCGCCGTAGCGGATCCAGCCGTCCATGTTGTCCGGCTGCGAGGTGACGACCCTCTCCGCCAGCGGCAGCGCCTTCTCCGGCTGGTAGAGCCTGGCCGCGTAGATGGCCACGAGTCCGTTCAGCGCGGGCGTGTAGTTGGGCGCGAACTTCAGCGATATGTCGTAGAGGCGGACGGCTTCACCGACGTTGGGCGGCGTCTTCGCCATCTCGGCGAAGCCCAGTCTCGAGAACCCGGCGGCGTAGTTCGTGATGAGCCGCGCGGTCGCGGGCCCCTTGTAGATCTCGTCCATGACGCGCCAGCCATCGTCGACGTCGATGATGCTGTCGTAGCGGTAGTTCTCGAAGCAGTTCTCGTACGTCCTCTCGATGTCGATCTGGTGTCTCTCCGCCTTCTTCACGAGCTTGAAGACCATGCCCTCGAGTCGGAGATTGTCGTAGTAGCCAAGGAAGTCGTCGACGGTCACCGCGAAGTAGATGGGACGCTGGAAGTTGTCCTCCCGGATGATGTCGTGCACGACGATGTCCTTGAGAGAGATCAGCTTCGGTTCTCCCGTGTCGGGGTCGCGCGCCCAGTAGGGATGCATGCGGTCGATCTCGTCATAACTGAAGCTCATCGGCACGCCGCGCTCCTTGAGCTGCGTCACGTACCAGTTGATCTGAACAAGAGACAGGTTCACTATGTCGACGTCCGGCCGAATGTGTTCGACCTGCTGCAGATACCAGAGCGGGAACGTGTCGTTGTCGCCATTGGTGATGAGCAGCGCGTCCTTGTCCAGGAAGTTGATCATGTTCCAGCCGTAGTAGTACGCGACGTAGTTCCCTCTTCTGTCCATCTCGTGGTAGTGCCTGACCATCGGAAGGAACGCGAAGGCGATGAGGGCGGCGGCGAGGACGATCTGATAGGTCCTGCCTATCTTGCGTCCCCACTCGACGATCGCCCCGGCGCCTATGCCGACCCAGATCCCGATGCCGACGTACGCCGGAACCCAGAAGTACTCCCTGGGCCTCACCTCGTGGTCTGAGATGTTCATGTAGAACAGGAGTGCAACGGACGCCATCGCGAACGCGATGAGCATCATCGTGAACGTCCTCTTGTCCTTGCGGGCGTGGACCACGGCGCCCCACGCGGCCAGGAAGAGCGGCCAGATCGTGAACTGCGGCTTGAAGTACGACCACAGGATCTTGAACTGGTTCGAGAACGGCGTGCGCCTCGGGAAGAATCTCATCGGCTCGTACTGCTTGCGCTGCATCACGTCGAGGACGAGTCTCCACGTGTGCGGGTTCGACTCATTGATGGCGGGCTTGAGCCGGGCCCTGACCAGGAGATACGCGTGGACCGACAGTGCGAGCGCACCCAGAACCACGACGGCCAACACGATCCTCGCGGGCACCTCCGGGCTCTCGATCACCTTGCGCTTAACGAAGTAGTCGAACAGCGCGAGACTCAGGAACGTGGCCGCCAGAAGCCCCACGTAGGCCCCTGCAGTAGCGCCTCCCTGAAGGCTTCCGACGCCGAACGCCGCGCCTATCCCTATGATGGCGAACGTGGCACGCAGCCACGTGGGCATGGGCGCTACGTTCGCCTGCTCAACGCCGCGCTTCCGCAGCTGGCGCGCGACGGCCTTCGGCTTAGGCCACAACGAGGGGACGGCGTAGAAGACCGTCGAACCAAGCCAGATGAGGCCCAGGGCTATCGCTCCCTCGGAGGAGTGCTTCGTCATCATCACAAAGGAGAACACGAACGGGAGCCCAAGGAGCACCGTTCCCAGGAAACTGCGTTCGAACAGGATGATGAAGACGAGGAACGCGGGGGCCCAGAGGAGGCAGCCCATGTGGACGCCGACGCCGAGGGCCAGCAGGTAGATAATGAAGTAGAGGCGTCGCCTGTCGCGCGGCACGTCGTGCAGCTCGGACCACCGGAGCGTCATCCACAGCGTCACCGCCATTATCAGGATGTTGGTCGCGTAGACCTCGGCCTCGAGCGAGTTCTCCCAGAAGCTGAACGAGAAAGCGGTCACGACGCACGCCGTTATGCCTGCCACGTAGGTCGGGAAACCCTCGGAGAACGACGTGACCTGACCCTCCCAGCGCTTGGCCATCTTCGCGATCGCCAGGTAGATGAAGACGATGGCCAGGCTGCCGGCCAGGATCGACGTGAAGTTGACCGCCTGGGCAACGTTGGGGAAGGGGAGCAGCGCGAAGAGCCTGGAGATGAGCGTGTACACGGGCGATCCCGGGGGATGCCCCACGCCGAGGATGTCGCCGACCGCTATGAACTCGCCGTTGTCCCAGAACGCTACGGTAGGCGCCGTCGTCCTCAGGTACACGATGATCGAGAGCGCCCCGAGCGCCCATGCGATTATCCTGTTGGTTCTCTCGTGCTGGTACATCGATTCTCCTCTAGGTTCCGGAGCTCTCGGATGACGGCGGTTTGAGAAGCTGGGTCAGCCTGTCTCTCAGCGCCTGAACCGGCAGCCCTCTCGATATCTGTCCTGCGAGTGCCAGCGAAAGCTCCCCCGTCTCCTCGGACACCACTACGACGACGGCGTCGGTCTCCTCGGTGATGCCGACCGCGGCCCTGTGTCTGGTGCCGAGCGTGTGGACGAAGTACGAACTCTGCGAAAGCGGCAGCGTGCATCTGGCGGCCACTATTTGATTCCCGCTTATGATGAGCGCCCCGTCGTGGAGAGGGGTGAGCGGCGTGAATATGGAGACGATCAGCGACGGGACGACCGGCGCGTTCAGCATGACCCCGGTCTGGTAGTAGTTCATGAGCCGCGCGGACCTCTCGATCACCATGAGAGCGCCCGTCTTCTTGCTGGCCATGGCCTGAGCTGCCGAGATCACCGCGTCTATGACCTCGTGCTCCTCGGTCCGGAAGAACGGTCTCAGATACCGGCTCTGCCCGAGCTGTCCGAGGAGGCGCTTCAGCTCGTCCTGGAACAGGATGACGAAGATGATCGCCCAGACACCCTTGAGGCCCGACATGAGCCAGTTCAAGGCGTCGAACTGGAGCCACCGAGCAAGGAACCCGATGACGACGATGATGAAGAGGGCGACGAGCATCTGCATCGCCCGTCTGCCCCTCAGGATCAGGAGGAGCTGATAGACGATGAACGCGACGATCGAGATGTCGATGATGTCGACCAGTATTCTCCAGCCACCCATTCGACTAGCCCCGCTGCTCGTCCGTAGAGACGCAGGCCTCCACCATTCTCACCGCCCGTACGACGGGCTTCACGTCGTGAACCCTCAGTATACGCGCTCCCTGGACGACGGCGAAGGCCGTCGCGGCGAGGGTGCCCTCTAGCCTGTCCTCGACCGGCGCATCGAGCACTTTGCCTATGAAGGCCTTCCTGGAAGGGCCCACGAGCACCGGCCTTCCGAGCACCGACATCTCAGTGAGCCGCCTCAGGATCTCCAGGTTGTGAGACGCGGTCTTGCCGAAGCCAATGCCCGGGTCGACCACGATCGCGTCCTCACGTACACCGGCCGAGACCGCGTCATTGACGGCCCTCTCGAGGAAGCCCGTTATCTCGCCCATGAGGTCCGTGTACGAGGGGGCATTCTGCATGTCCGCCGGGGTGCCCCGCATGTGCATCAGCACGCACGCCGCGTCGCCCCCGGCGACGACGGACGCCATGTCAGGATCGGCGCCCAGCGCGGTGATGTCATTGACGATACACGCGCCCGCCTCGAGAGCCCGGCGGGCCACCTCCGCTCTGTAGGTGTCGACGGAGATCGGACCGTTCCACTCCGACGCCAGGGCCTCGACCACCGGAACCACGCGGGTGATCTCCTCGTCCTCGGAGATCGGAGTGGAGCCGGGTCTCGATGACTGGCCTCCAACGTCGACGATGTCGGCGCCCTCCGAGACCATCTCCCGGGCTCTGGTGAGCGCCTCGCTCGGCTGCAGGTAGTGGCCGCCGTCGGAGAACGAATCGGGCGTCACGTTCAGGATGCCCATTATCTGGACCCGCTCGCCGACCGCTATCGTGTGCCCTCGGGCGACGAGCGCTTCCTGAGGCTTCGACTCCAGCTTGTCCAGGATGGCCGCGATGCTCTCACCGAGAGCGGGGATGTCGAAGGGCTGCCACGCGAGCTTCCCCGCGAGGTCGCGCATCTGCGTGTGCGTCCCCATGAGCAGAATGTCCGTGCTGTCGACCGCGTGCGTGAGCACGTCCCTCGCCACGGCGGCGTCGCCGCCGATCGAGAGCATCTGCTGCTTGAGAACGTGAGCGACTGGGACACTGGCGCCGGATATCTTGATGATGACGCTCAGACATTTCCCGATCATGGCGCGAACGCCACCCGGTGAGACTCCTATCCTTTCCATCTCGCGTGCGGCGTCTTCGAGAGAGGACACCAGTATGACCCTGGGGGAGAGGATCTCGCTCATTCGCTGCTCGGGAAAGGGTTGGACTCGTCGCTCGAGGCCTCCAGCTCATCGCTCGGAGCCTCCGGCAGCTCGTTGTGGCCGCCGCCTCTCTGTTCCCGCTTCCGTCCGAACAACTCGTCGAGTTCGCTGCCCGTGAGCGTCTCGCGTTTCAGTAGCGCATCCGCCAGCATGTGCAGCTTGTCGATGTTGTCGGTGAGGAGTGTCCGCGCGCGCGAGACCGCGTCCTCCACGAGGGCGCGTATCTCCTGATCGATGAGGACGGCCGTCGCCTCACTGTGGTCCTGCATCCTTCCCATTTCGCGGCCGAGGAAGACGTGCGTGTTCTCCTTGCCGAATGAGACGGGCCCCAGTACGTCGCTCATTCCCCACTCGCAGACCATTCTCCTCGCCAGCTCGGTGGCGTGATCGATGTCGCCTCTCGCGCCTATCGTTATCTGCTTGAGAGCAATCTCCTCCGCGGCGCGCCCGCCCATCATGTGGGTGAGCGTGTTCAGAAGGTGCTCCTTCGTGTAGTTGTGCCGCTCGTCCTCAGGGAGGAGGTAGGTCAGACCCAGCGCTCCGCCCCTCGGGATGATCGTGACCTTATGTATGGGGTCGGAGCCGGGCGTGAGCCAGGCCACCAGGGCGTGGCCGGCCTCGTGATAGGCCGTGTTGCGTATCTCCTCGTCCGACAGGATGACGCTCTTTCGCTCGATCCCGAGCATGATCTTGTCCTTGGCGTCCTCGAAGTCGTCAGGTGCCACAGCGTCGTGGTCGCGTCTGGCGGCGAGAAGGGCCGCCTCGTTGACGAGGTTGGCCAGGTCGGCGCCGGACAGGCCGGGCGTGCCGCGGGCGATCACCTCGAAGTCGACGTCCTTGGAGACGGTGACGCCGTGCGCGCTGACCTCGAGGATGCCCTTACGGCCGGCGAGGTCCGGCCTGTCGACCACGATCTGGCGGTCGAAGCGCCCGGGCCGCAGGAGAGCCGGGTCCAGCACATCGGGCCTGTTGGTCGCGGCCAGCAGGATGACGCCTTCGTTCGACTCGAACCCGTCCATCTCGACCAGAAGCTGGTTCAGCGTCTGCTCGCGCTCGTCGTGTCCGCCTCCCAGCCCCGCGCCTCTCATCCTGCCGACGGCGTCCAGCTCGTCGATGAAGATGATGCACGGCGCGTTCTGCTTGCCCTGCTCGAACAGGTCGCGCACGCGTGCAGCGCCCACGCCTACGAACATCTCGACGAACCCGGAGCCGCTGATCGAGAGGAACGGAACCTCGGCCTCGCCCGCCACAGCGCGGGCGAGAAGGGTCTTGCCCGTTCCCGGTGCGCCCACGAGCAGAGCGCCCTTGGGTATCTTGCCGCCGAGCCGCTGGAACTTGCGCGGTTCGCGCAGGAACTCCACGATCTCCTGCAGCTCCTGCTTCGCCTCCGGGAGGCCCGCGACGTCGTCGAACGTTACCTTAGGGCGGTCCTCCGTCAGCAGTCGGGCGCCGCTCTTCCCGAAGCTGAACGCCTTGCCGGGGCCCGCGCCTCCGCGCATCGAGCGCATGATGAATATCCAGAACGCTATGATGACCGCGAGCGGCAGTATTGAGAACAAAACGCCGCCCCAGTTCGTGGGCGGTGGCTGTCCGTTCACGACGGCGTTCGGGCTGTTCGTCTCGATGAAGCTCACGATGTCCGGGTCTTCGACGGCCATCCACGTGTAGAACTGGGTGTAGGAGACCTGCTTCCCGTTCTCGGTGATGGTGGCGGGGTCGACGAGTTCGCCGTGGATCTCGCGGTCCATGAAGTCCGCATACTTGAGATTGCCGGCGAGCACTTCCTGCCGAAACTGCGTATATGTGATACGGGTCTCGGTCGACCGGCCGGACACGAAGAGCTGGTAGGCCACGATCGCGAGGAAGATGAAGAGGATCCACGCCATGAACGGGTTGCGCGACCTCTGCGGAGTCAGGAGCTTGCGGGACAACTCCTCGCGCTTCTTCCTGTTGTCGTCGTTGCGACCGGGCCCCTGGCTCTCGGGGTCGGTGGGAGCGTTCTTGTCATTAGGCATCTTGAGATGTCTCCAGTGGGCCCCGGGGGCTCTGGACGCGCGCCCACGGTGTCACTCAGGGGGAGGGCGCTGCGGCTACGGGATCTCCTCGTCTTCGAGCACCGCGATGTGGGGGAGGTTCCTGTACTTCTGGGCCAGGTCGAGACCGTAGCCGATCACGAACTTGTCCGGCACGACAAAGCCCACGTAGTCGAGATTCAACTCGACCTCTCTCCGGCCGCGTCTGTCGAGAAGAGTGCAGATCTTGATGCTCTTCGGGTGCCTGGTCTCCAGGTTCTCGATGATGTAGCTCAGTGTGAGCCCGGTGTCCACGATGTCCTCGACGATGAGGACGTGACGGTCCGTGATCGACAGCGACAGGTCCTCGAGGATGCGAACGACGCCGGAACTCTCGGTGCCGTCTCCGTAGCTCGACACCTCCATGAAGTCGATCTCGACCGGTATCGTGGTGGCACGAATCAGGTCGGCCATGAAGACGATGCCGCCCTTGAGCACGTTCACCAGGATCGGCGGCTCGTCGGCGTAGTCTTCCGATATCTGCGCGCCCAGCTCCGCGACGCGCTTGCGTATCTGTTCCTCAGAGAGAAGCACCTTGCCGAGCTGCAGTTCTAGACCTCCGGTCTGTGGGCTCGGAGCACCAGCACGCGGTCCGTAGACTCGAGGACGGGCGCGCGCGCCGATCTCCTCATTCCCGGTATCCAGACGATCCCTTCGTCGTCACACACGAGAGGCACGTAATCTCTGAAGCTTGCCGCGACCTTGGAGTCGATGAAGAACTGCTTGAGCGTCTTCGACCCTTCCATGCCGAAGGGCTGGAATCTGTCACCGGGCCGCCTGCCCCTGGCGAACAGGGGAGGACCGATCTCGTCCAGGTCGAAGACAGCGGCGTCGTCGCCGAGGTCCTCCGGAGGTTCCTCCATCCCGGACCTGTCCATCACCTCTGCCGTGATCGAAAGCCCCGTGGCCTCGAACAGGGTCTCCCCGGGGATCTTCAACGGCACGGCGGGAGCCTCGAACGCTCCGTCAGCGCTGGCGATGACGAGCAAGCCGTGTTCCAGGCGCGCCTGGATGCCGTTCGGGAGATCGGCCGCAACGCCGACCTCGTTCCTCCGAAGGAGTTCCGCTACGCTCTCGACGTGACGGAACGAAGGAGGCGGAAGGTCTGGTCTCAGGGCCTCCAGGATCCTGCGGAAGATGCTCCTCCTGAGAGCCTCATCGTATCCAGCGAGCGCGGCCGAATCAAGGGCAAACTGCCCTAAGCGCGCGCTACTGACCACCTTGGGGATGGCCTCGTCCGTCAGGCGCTCGAAATGGTCCCTGACGCCCGTCATGATGCTGCCGAGGTTCACGAGGGCCCTGTCTATCCTCGGGTTGTAGGTGGCGAGCTCCGGCAGAAGCTCGTTTCTGACCCTGTTGCGCAGGTAGTGCGACTCGAGGTTGCTCGCGTCCGTCCTGTACGACAGGCCGTTGGCCTCGAGGTAGTCCTCGATCTCCGACCGCCAGACCTCGATGAGCGGTCTCACTATGTTGCCGTCCCGCTTCGGCGGGATGCCGGCAAGGCCGTCGGGTCCGGACCCGCGGATGACGCGCATGAGCACCGTCTCGGCCTGGTCGTCGGCATTGTGGCCCGTCGCGATACGCTGGCAGTACTCCTGCTTGGAGACCGTGAGCAGGAAGCGGTAGCGCAGCATCCTCGCCGCATCCTGCTTGGACATCGCGTTCGAGAGAAGGAAGTGCGGGACGTTCTCCTCCTCACATCTGCACGGGAGCCCGAGCGAGTCGGCGAGTTCAGCCACGAACTCCGCGTCGCGTCTCGACTCGTCGCCCCGGAACCTGTGGTCGAGGTGAGCCACGCGCAGCTCGAACCCCAGCTCGTCCTGCAGACCCGCCAGCACGTGCAGCATGCAGACGGAGTCGGGACCTCCGGAAACCGCAGCCAGTACGGTGTCGCGGACCGACACCATGTGGTAGTGGTCGATCGTGGAGCGGACCTTCTCTACTACTGCATGCATCGCGATCCTCATGTCGTGTCCGCGGCGGGGTGGCGGCGACAGGGGCGCCACCCCGCCGCGTCCGCCCCTACAAGAAGACGGCCCTCCCGCCAGCAGCAGGAGGGCCGAGTTGGTAGCGGTGCAGGGATTCGAACCCCGGACACGCGGATT
>CAYNQF010000002.1:0-71023 GCA_964399265.1 uncultured bacterium
TGAGCGGTCTTCGTTCTATTTCCCGACTCAAGGATTGGACGTTCCGCTGGCACATTAAGAATCGGCGAGGGGGGTGGTGCCCTGACCAATTTCTACCGAGTGTGGTACCGCCTCCTGGATCATGAGGGTGGCAGCGTAGGTTGACAAGGAGGGTTCGATGAAGCATCTGCTGATTAGTCTTATGATCGTGGCCCTGGCAATCCCGGCATTTGCCGGGACGAATCCGGACGTCGCGCTGTTCCTGACGACCGATGCCACGGGCGCGACCGCGGTGAACACGCACGATCCGGGCGACTTCTACGTCTACGTGTGCTTTGACGGCTTCGGCGCGGGCGGCGGCATGCTGGGCGCTGCTTTCACGCTGAGCAAGACGTTCTCGGGCTACCAGCTTGAGGCGAACAACCTGCTCGGCGGTCTCGCTGTCGGTTCCCCGGATGCCGGATGGGCCATTGCCACGGCCGGTGACTGCGCTATGCCGGTCGGTGGTGTCGTTGTGGCTGCCAGTCTGCACTACCTGGCGACCGGTGTTGGCACGATCACTGTTCTCCCGCACCCGACTGACGGTGCGGCCGTTGCCGACTGCAACAACGACCTGGACTTCTTCTGCGTCCACTCGGTCGAGGCGAACGGTGTCTCGGGCAACTTCGGCGTCGGCATGGACGCTCCGAATGGCGATTGCCTGCCGAACCCGGTCGAGGACTCGAGCTGGGGCAGCATCAAGGCTCTGTATCGCTAGACCCGGTTTCAAGAGCGACGTTTCAGAGAGTGGGACGACGGGCGGAGCCGCAAGGCCCCGCCCGTTTTCTTCTCGGATGGCAATGCGGGCTCCGCCGCTCTCATCTTCCCGGACGGCGGCGCCTGCGCAGCGAGGCCTCCATTCCCCCCCCCGGGGCAGCGACAGCTTCGCCATGAACCCGCGGCCGATGCGTCTTGCGTGGTCCCCCGGCCCGTGGTATGCTATGCTAGCAGTAAGGGCGTTCCCCCGGCGGCGCAGCCAGCTGCGGCAGGGGGACTTACGTATTTGTATCTTGAGGAGGTAGGTGTCTAGATGAACCGCAGGCTGATCATCACGATTCTCCTTGGCATGCTGATCGCGGGCTGCGCGGGCGTGCAGCGCGCTGAGAGGCCCGAGGGGCCGTTCGAGATCGCCCTCCTGGCGACGGCCGAGACGAGGGGCGAGCTCGAGCCCTGTGGCTGACACGGGGGCCAGAAAGGCGGGCTGGTCCGGAGGGCCGGCTATCTCAACAAGGTTAGGCAGGAAGTAGCGTACACGCTTCTGGTCGACGGGGGCGGGACGCTGACGCGCAGGGACTTCGAACGGAAGCTGACCGACGAGTTCAGCCTGAGTTCGATGGTGGAGATGGGTTACGACGCCACGACGGTCGGCCTCAACGACCTCTACATGGGCGTCGACTACTTCAGGGAGATGTTCGGCGGAAGCGCTCTCACGATCGTCTCCGCCAACGTCTTCGATGAATCCTCGGGTCAGCTGCTCGTCGAACCTTATGTCATCATCGACAAGGGTGGCATCAAGTTCGCGGTCACGGGCGTCCTCGACCAGACGCAGACGATACGGACCGACCGCGGAGTCGAGTCGGCCGGCGTCACGGTCGCGAACGCGAAGGAGACGCTTGAGGCCCTGCTGCCGGAGCTTCACAAGAAGGCCGACTTCGTGGTCGTCCTCGCGCACATGAACCTCAAGCTCGCGAAGGCCATGGTTGAGGACTTGGCCGGCATAGACTATCTGGTCGTCGGCTTGCAGGCGCAGAAGTCCTCGGCGCCGTTCGAGATCAATGGAGCGGTCATGCTTCAGCCGGGCAACCGCGGTCAGTACATTGCTGACTACCGGCTCAAGTTCGACGGCGACGGCGTCTTCCAGGAGTACTCGGCCGATGTGGTCGAGCTCGGCGACAAGGTTCCGGCCGACGCCTCGATGGCGCTCAGGCTAAAGGAACACAAGCAGATCGTGGACGGCCTGATGAAGGAGAAGGCCGCAGCGAGGGCCGCCGAGATGAACGCCAAGCGAACCGAGGACTATGCTGAGCACTGCCTGGGAGTGCAGGAGTCGTGCGTCAGGTGTCACACGGAGCAGTACGACCAGTGGCGGACCACGGCCCACTCTCACGCGTTCCAGACCCTTCAGGACGCCTTCCAGGCGACCAACCCCGAGTGCGTCCGCTGCCATACGACCTGCCAGCTGGGCCTGGCGCAGGACGGCTCACAGGACGTTCCCGAGAACCTTCGCAACGTCCAGTGTGAGGCGTGCCACGGAATGGGAACGCAGCATGCGAGAGACGGCTCGTACGGAGTGATCAAGGTCGAGACGTGCCTGGCATGTCATGACAAGGAGAACAGCCCGGACTTCGACCTCGCCACGTATCTGCCCAAGGTGACGCACTAGCCCCGCGGCGATCCCCCCGGTCCCCACGGGATCCTGCGGGACACGAGGCGGGAGGCGAGGCGTTGAGACACCCGGTCGGAGGCTCGTGGGAGGAACCGAAGACATGAGGGGACGTTTCATCCTCGTCGCGGTCGCCCTGGCGATGGCGGCGTTGCCCCCGACGGCGGCGGCCAACGGGGCACGCGTGGTAGGCACGGAAGACGGAGCGGTAACGATCGAGCTCGCCACCGACGACTATGCGCTTGAGCGTGTGGTCCGCGGTGGCGAGCCTTTTGTCAGGGTCACGGCCGGCACGTACGGCGGCACGTCCGATGAGGGCTTGCCCTCGCTGCCGGTTGAGGGCGCGCTCGTCGGGCTGCCCTTCGGCGCGGTCCCCTCTATAGAGATCGTGTCGGTCGAGACCGAGAACCTGGGACCGCAGCGCATCGAGCCGGTGCCACGGTCGGAGTTCCAGGGCGACCCGGACTTCCCGGTCGAGGTGCGCCACTATGAGCCCTCCGTCGAGTTCTACTCGGGGCGTGGTGTCTATCCGCAGGGCGCGGTCTCGCTCGGGTTCGACACGGTCCTGCGCCACCAGCATGTCGCCCAACTCATCTTCCATCCATTCCAGTACTCGGCCTCCACGGGAGAGCTGACCCTCAACAAACGCATCGTCGTGCGCGTGACGTTCGACGCCGACGCGAGAGCGGCCGGCATGCGCCCGGCGTCGGTTTCGGAGCCGCAGTGGGACGGGGTGCTGGCCGGCACCGTCGTCAACTACGCCCAGGCGCGCGACTGGCAGGCGAGGCGAGAGCCCAGACACGCCATGGCCCGCGCGTCGTTCCGCCAGGACCATGAGGCGTACCGCCTGGAGGTGCCCGAGACCGGCATGTACAGGCTGGACTTCGCAGACCTCGCGGCCGAGGGGCTCCCGGGCACACTTGATGTAGACACGCTCGCCGTCTACCAGCGCTCATACTCGGACACGATGGCAGACCCGTTCGTGGAGACGCCGCTCCCGATCGTCGTCGTTGATGAGAACGGGAACGACGTCTTCGACGGAGACGACTACGTCCTCTTCTACGGGCTGTCGTTCCACGACCAGTTCGTCATCAATGGCTACGAGAACCGGTACGGCGCAAACAACGTCTACTGGTTCGGTTGGGGCACCGGCCTGGCCGCACGGATGACCAGTCGAACGGCGTGGCTCGACGAGCCCGGACTGACGCCTCCCGCCAGCTTCCGCGACACGTTGCGGTCTGAGAAGGACGTCTATTACGACTCGACGCCCAGCTCGAGCTTCATCGACTACTACAGCTGGACCAGTTACACGGCGTACAACGACCACTACGAGCTGCCGTTCCGGCTCTACGACCTGCTGCCGACCGGCACGGCCGTGCTCACGGCACGATACCAGGGGATGACCGGCGGAACGCACCGCATCGACTTGAGCGTTGAGAACGGCGCCTCGCAGGAGAACTACGTCGGGGCGTTCGTCTTCACCGGCGAAGCGTATACGATGGACAACGACATCTACACGTCGGCTCCGGTCGCGAACTCGTACTTCACTGAAGGCCTGAACTACCTTATCGCTGTTGGGAGCCTCGGGACGATGGGCTCGGGAGCGAACCTGGACTGGTTCTCGTGGAGCTACGACCGCGAGTACCGGGCTCACGACGACCGCCTGAGCTTCACGAACGCGCTGCAGACGGGGACCCAGGAGTTCGACGTGACAGGGTTCTCCTCAGACGCGCTGATGGCATTCGACGTCACGCACCCGTTCTCGCCGGTCATGCTCACGCTGCACCAGAACAACATCGAGCAGAACGGAGGGACGTACGACCTCGTGCTCCAGGAGGTGGTCCCCGGCTTTACGCGGTATGAAGCCGCCACCGAGGACGCGTTCCTGAGCCCCGAGGCAGTCGAGCGCCGGGAGCCCGCGAACCTCTACGCGCAGGAGGCCGACCTCATCGTCGTGTCATACGACGGATTCGCGCAGACGGCCGACGCGCTGGTCGAGCGACGCGAGCAACAGGGGTACGCCGTCGCGCACGCCCGCCTCTCCGAGGTCTACGACGAGTTCGGAGGGGGGCTTCCCGGGCCGCAGCCGCTCAGGAACTACTTCATGTACGCTTACGACGCGTGGGAGCGGCAGCCGCAGTTCGTGCTCCTTATCGGAGACGCGAGCGAGGACACGAAGCAGGTCCTGTCCACGAGTTCTCCGAATTACATGCCGACCTACCTGTTCCCGGCGTCCGACGACAAGTTCGCTGCGAGCGACCAGTGGTACGTGAGGACTGCGGGGTCGCCGTATCTTCCTCTCATGTTCATCGGACGGTTGCCCGCGGGAGGAACCGGACAGCTGTCGAACTTCATCGACAAGATCGGAACCTACGAGAGCTATTCCTACGGGGACGGCTGGCGCAACAAGGACCTCTTCATCGCCGATGACGCGTGGTCGTACATCTCGCTGGAGTCGGACTACACGTTGAAACCGAGCGAGGTCGATTTCACCACCATCAGTCAGGAACTATCTGATGTGGCTGCCGCGTCACCCGCCGGGATCGACACCGTGAACTTCTTCCTGCGGCGGTACACGGACCCCTATCACGGAAGCACGACCTCCGGTGACATCTTCTACGCGGTGCAGACGGCCGACTGGGTACGCAACGACGGCCCGCGGGCCGATCTCATGGGGATGCTCAACAGCGGCGCGGCTCTGGTCAATTTCGAGGGTCACGGCAACCGAACCCAGATGACGCACGAGCAGTTGATACTGGCGACCGTGCAGTCCTCGAGCAACGACATCGCCGCGCTCAACAACGAGAACAAGCCCTTCGTCTTCCTCGGCTTCAGCTGCGAGCTTGCGCGGTTCTATGACTATCGCGAGGGGACCTCTATCGACTGCATCACGGAGCAGATGCTCCAGCGCGACAACGGGCGCGGTGCTTCGGCGACGTTCGCCTGCAGCGACCGCGCGTTCATCTTCACGAACGTGCGACTCCACAGGAAGATCTACGAGGCGCTCTTCACCGACCCGACGCCCGAGGGCGACGGCATCTACCACTGGCCGCGGTGGGCGCTCGGCGGGACCATCGCGAAGGGCGTGATCAAGTATCTGACCGCATCAGGCAATCCAACGGGTCCGCAAACGTACATGCTGTTCGGCGATCCGCTCATGCACATCGACATGAGCCCGCCCAGGTTCGAGGTGACCGTGGACGGCGTCCCGCATGTGAGCGGCGACTTCCTCGCGTCGTCTCCGGAGGACGTGACTATCGTCGCTGACATCATCGACGAGGTCGAGATAGACCCGTCGACCATCAGCGTCGAGGAGACCGACACCGGGGTCGTGGATCACTCCGACTACACGGTCGTGGCCATCGGCGACACCGTGGGTGAGGCCAGCAGATGGTACAGGCTCACCTATACCACGCCGGTCCGGGACTGGAGCTACGACATCAGGTTGTCGGCGACCGACTTCACGGGGGCGCGCACGAACTTCACGCTGCACGTGGCCGAAGGGCAGCGCATACTCATCCGGGACGTGGCGAACTACCCCAATCCGTTCTCCGAAGACACCAACATCATCTACCTGCTCAACCAGGGCGGCGCCGAGGTCAGGATAAGGATCTTCACCGTCGGCGGCCGGCTCATCCGCGTGATCAGAGACGCGCCCGGCAACCTCAACTACAACCAGGTGTCGTGGGACGGACGCGACGAGCAGGGCGACGAGGTGGCGAGCGGTATCTACCTCTACGTTATCGACGTGAAGGGAGAGGACGGCTCGACCGCGACCACGCCGGTGGGACGCATGGCGAGGATCGCGGGAGCGAGGCCGGTCGGGGACGGCGGCGGACGCCGATGATCGAGGTTCTGAATACAGCGGGGATTCCCGTCGAGGACAGATCGGGCAGGGCGGTCGCCCTGCCCGGCGACGCAGATGGTGTAGTGGCCGTCGTGAACGAGGCGCGCAAGGCGAGAGTGGTCGTGGCACCGTGGTGGACGGACGTCGCGGACGCCGTCTACATCTCAACCGAGCGGCTAACCGACATCACCGAGGTCGTTCCGCAGGACCTCATGGCCGTCGTCGGCGCAGGCGTGACGTGCAGCTCGCTCGCTGACCGGGTGGAGTGCGACTCGCTCTACTGGCCGGGATGCGATGTGTCGGAGCCCGGAGCGGCCGTAGGCGACATAGTCGCGCGGGCTCAGGGCAACTGGACGCTCGCCGGGAACGTGCTCAGGCGCTACCTGCTGGGGATGGAAGTTGTGCTGGCGGACGGGCGCGTGCTCCACACCGGCTCGCGCACGGTCAAGTGGGTGACCGGGTACGACCTGCGGCAGCTCTTCGTGGGCTCGAGGGGCACGATGGGCATCATAACGGGGCTCACGCTGCGCCTCGAGCCGCTCGCCAACCGCGCCGTCGTGACCGGAAGGTACGAGCGGGAGTTCGCGGGGCTCGAGAAGCTGGGCGACGAGCCCTGGCACGCGGCGGAGGCGCTCGATGCGTCGGGCCCGGGCGCGCACGGAGGCATAGCCACTGGGGCCCGTGAGCCGAGCGCTTCAGCACTCTACGGAGAGACGGCGACCGGCGTCGCCGGGAGTCTGGCGGTCCTGAGGCGGCTCAAGGCGGAACTGGACCCGACCGGCGTGTTCCCGCCGGCCGAAACCGCATTCGGGGCTTAGGACGGGGTCTGATTGACGCCGGCCCCCGGAGCCGTCTGAGCGTGGCAGTACGGGGACTTTCGGTCCTCGAGGAGGACGCTTGAGCGGAGCGGGCCGAGAGTTGCTCGCCAGAGCCGACCTTGCCGCCAGGTGCCGCAGCTGTGGCACCTGTCGGTCCGTATGCCCCGTGTTCGCCGAGGTGGGGCTCGAGGGCTCGGTGGCGCGCGGCAAGGTCGCGCTCATTCGTTCCGTCTTGGAGGGCGACCTCGAGCTGTCTGAAGTCTTCGAGGATCGCATCCTGCTGTGCCTCAACTGCAAGTCGTGCGTCGAGGGCTGTCCCAACAGCGTCAAGGTCGACGACCTCATCCTCGCCGCGCGCGCCGACCTCGTCGGGTCGGGGCGCCTTCCGTTCATTCGCAGGCTCGTCTTCCGGTATCTGCTCAAGCGCGGGCGGCTGCTCCCGCCCTTCGGCAGGCTGGCCTCGTTCGGCCAGCGGTGGTTCCTGCGCGGGCTGCCCCAGGACAGCGCCCTGCGCCTGCTTCTCCCGCTCGCCGGAGTGGATGAGAACCGCGTCTTCCCGGAGTTTGCGCCCAGGAGCTTCATGTCGATGGTCTCGGTGGAGACGGAGGCTGTCGGCTCCGCACCGTCCTCGTCCGAGGGGGGCGCCCGCGGGACGTACGACGCGGGCGTCGCCGGGCTCGAGCGGGGCGGTCCGGCCGACACGGGCTCGGCCGGAGTGCGAGATGAGAACCCGGAGATCGCGAAGCGCCGGGAGATCGCGCGCGCGGCTAAGCGTGTGGCCTATTTTGTCGGGTGTGCCACCAACCTGCTCTACCCGGAGACGGGTCGCGCGACCGTCGATGCGCTCGCGCGTAGCGGCGTCGACGTCGTGGTGCCGCGCGGGCAGACCTGCTGCGGCACGCCCGTGTTCAACTCCGGCGACTTCGAGACGGCACGCGCCATGGCGCGACGGAACATTAGGCTGTTGCGCGCGACCGGCGCCGACGCGGTGGTGACGGGCTGCGGCTCGTGCGGGTTGACGCTCAAGCGCGAGTACGAGCAGATGCTGGGTCTAGACGGGGGAGTGGGGTTGCCGGTGTTCGACTTCGCCGAGTTCCTGGCGTACCGGGGATTCGATGCTGGTTCGGCCGAGCTCGCGGCAGACGCCTCAGAGGCCGGTGGTCGTTCGAGGGATCACGCTGACGCCGGCGCCGCGCCGCCGAAGGTGCGAGTGACCTACCACGACCCGTGCCACCTGTCGCGAGGGCAGGGGATACGCGACGAGCCGCGCCAGCTGCTGCGCGCGCTGCCGTGGGTCGAGTTCGTAGAGATGCGCGACGCCGACCGCTGCTGCGGCAGCGGGGGGACGTTCTCGCTGTCGCACTACGACATCTCGAAGCAGATTGGGGCGCGCAAGGTCGCCGCGATCCGCGACGCCGAGGTGGATGTCGTCGTCACCGAGTGCCCGTCGTGCGTCATGCAGCTGCGGGACATGCTGACGCAGGCGGGGCTGGACGTGGCCGTCGTGAGCGTGGCCGACCTGGTAGCGCAGAGGGGACGGCGAGGCTAGCGGGGGCGGGTGCCAGAGGGCGCTCCGGGCGCCCTCGTTTGCGTTTGACAGCGGGCACGCGGGTTGCTAGAATAGCGGTTTGTCGGGCGCGGACATCGGGGAGACGCCTCCCGTGCCGCGCCCTTCTGAACAATCGTCATAATCCTCGGTAGCTCAATGGTAGAGCAACCGGCTGTTAACCGGTTGGTTGGTGGTTCGAGTCCGCCCCGAGGAGCCAAAGACGCGGGGCCTGGCGCACTGCCAGGCCCCGTTTTCAGTTCCGCATCAGCGCAAGAGCACGACCTTCTTCGTCAGCGCTGTGCTCCCGGTGTTCAGACGTATCAGATAGACGCCCGAAGCGAGGATGTGGCCCGATCCGTCGAGGCCCCGCCACTCCAGAGTGTGATTGCCGGCCTCGAAGTGGCCGTCGGCCAGAACGCTCACACGTCGGCCACCGACGGTGAAGAGCTCTACGGAGACCTGTTCGTCGCGTGGCAGTGTGAACGTCACCGTCGCGCGCGGATTGCAGGGATTAGGATGAATCCCCATGGTCACCGGCGTCTGGTCGTACTCGGGTACGTCCGCAACGTCGCATTCAGACACCTCGAGACCTCTGAAGCAGCACAACTCCGGCTGCGCCACGTCGTAGGCCGCCTCCAGCGGGGCCATGACATCGCTGAAGAGCTGATCGGAGTATTCGATCGCGTGAGACTCCACGGCCAGCGCAAGACGCTTGGTCTCCCCGGAGATGGTGACGTCCTCCGTCAGGGTGAGGTAGTCGAACTGGTCCATGAGCGCCGGGTCGCCGTATCCGGGTCTGCCGCTCACCACAGTGAGCTTCACATCTACGGCGTCAGCCGCGAGCAGCGCGTCGTAAGGCGCGGCGGGATCTCCGGGGATCACCATGAGGTCGGCGCGGAGCCCCGGCACGATCGCTCCGCGGATGTCGCTCATGCCCAAAGCCTCAGCAGCGTTCACGGTGACCATCTCCGCCAACATCTGGGGAGTCAAGAGACCCGACCACTGGGAGTTGGACCACCCGTGAGCGATCTTCATCTCGTCGAGCACGCTGTTGGACCCGCTCTCAGTCCAGTCGGGGCCCAGCGCGACGTTGACACCCGCGGCAAGCGCCCCGGGCACGTCGGCCGTCGCTCCGTACAGCGTGAGGTTGGATTCGGGTGACCAGATGAGGTGGGCTCCCACTGCCGCCATCGCCGACCACTCGGGCGCTTGGAGCGCCGTGCCGTGGATGATGGTGGTGCGGCCATCCAGCATGCCCATGCTCTGCCACTGGGCGAACTCGTTGCGCGCGGTCACATCGATACCCTCAGCCAGGTGAATCACGAAGCGGCGCCAGTTCTCGGCGGCGCGGGCTTGCCATTGGCTGGCGCTGTCTGACAGGGGAAACGTGCTGTGGTAGATGCGCGGCGGCCAGCGATGAGCGTTGTTGATGCCGATTCCCTCTCGCGCGTAGGGATCGTCATCGTGGCTGTAGCAGTTGGGGCCCTGGATGGTCGTCGTGCCGTTGCACATGGCCCGGACCTCGGCGAGCTTGTCGATGTTGAAACGCTGGACCGCGGGCGTCGTGTAGTTGAGGATGTCCTGGTACTGCGCGTTGAAGTCATCGTAGATCGGGTCGCTCTGCCACTCGGCGCGATTGTCGAAGAGCTGGCCGAAGGGGATGAAGCCGAGCACGTTGTACTGCTGGTGGTTGTGGGCGTCGATGAGGCCGGGGAAGATGAGGCCGTCGGTTGCGATCGCGGGAATGCCCGGTGGCGGTGAGTCATAGATCCCGACGATGAGGTCGCCCTGCACCTCTACCCAATGATCGATCAGCACGTCGCGAGTGGCGTTCATGGTGACCACATCGCCGCCAAGGGCGTAGTGCGCAATGAGGTCACCGGCGATATCGGCCGTGAAGCGGGGTTCCAGCTCGAAGACTCCGAAGCGGTAGAAAAGGGTGCCTGTGATCGACGTGAGTTCATCGCCAACCTTCGGGAAGTAGAGGTAGTCGTTGATATCGTCACAGACCAGGACGCCGTCCACGGTCCACTCACCGTAGGTGAGCAGGGCGGTCACCGTTACGTCCTCCACGGTGATAAGCACAGACTCGTACTGCTCCTGGTTTGCGGACGCCGTTGAGATGACCACCGGAGTCACCGGGCTGTCGTGCGAGAGGATGCTGAAGGCAGTGAGACCCGTGATCTCGGTCATCCCGTTGTATTCCTGCACTCGACCCGTCAGTTCCACCTCGTCACCGACGGCCGGCCCGGCCGTGTAGGTGTAGACGAAGACCGCGTGCCAAGGTCCCGCCTCCTCGCACATCACGAAGCCGTCGTAGTGCACCGCGGTCACGACGCCGCCGGTGCTCACCACCTGCCCGGCGTACGGCGAGTTACCGGAGGGGTCGGTGGTGTACTGGATGTCGTAGATGGTCACTCCTGAAGCCGCGGCCGAGGTGCAGAAGACAACAGCCAAGACTACGAAGAAGCGTCGCATACGTGTCCCTCCGGTTGCATTCGCCACATCGAGTATGTGAGCAATGCTATTATACCACACTGTGGCTAGAATCGGCTGCCGATGTCGGGAGTGCGATGCTCTGAAGGGGACGGCTCTCGTACGGCCCTCTGGAGCTGATCCAGGTCAGGAGTGCGGCCCTGATGCCGCGGCCCGCTCTGCCACGAGCGGAACGCTCCACATTCCAGGGACTCCTCTCTAAGGCTCAGTCAGGGCGGCCACTGCGCATTCGGGACCGTAGTGAGATCGGTTGGCAGCGATTGGGTGGCGCACGCCGGAGGGTCGAACACTCGGGTTCGAAACACGTCCACCACGCGGAGCCAGCATACGAAGGCCCGGTCTGTCGAGACCGGGCCTTCTCACTCCGGATGGGTCCGGCGATTCTGCTTGACTTCATTGTGCCTTCTGACTATACTGTATGTCAGCAGAGGCGACCACGTTGGTATGGTGACATATCCGGAAGCTCTTAGGAGGGACCTGGCGCGCGAGCCGGTCCCTTTTTACGTTTCAGAGGCGCCATGAGGCGCCCAAGGATATGCTCCATACCGGCGGTCGGTGATGGCGCCACCTGCAGGGGCGGACAGGCCCCGTCACGAAGAATGTCGGAACGTCGGGCACCCCGGCGCCGGCAACACGGTCGCAGGCGAGGAAACGCTTTTCGCCGCGAGAGCAAGAGAGGTAGCAGATAGTGAGTACCAACGGAACCGTGAAGTGGTTCAACGACGGCAAGGGCTTCGGCTTCATCTCCTTGGAGGACGGGTCGAAGGACGTATTCGTTCACCATTCGGCGATTCAGGGCGGAGACGAGTTCAAGACGCTGAACGAGGGCGATCGCGTGCAGTTCGATGTCGTGCAGGGCGAGAAGGGCCCGGCGGCCGAGAACGTCACGAAGATCGTGGAGTAGTCGGCGACCCCAGGATCGCAGACTGATATTGCTGTACGGGGCCGCCTTCTGACTCAATGAGGGCGGCCCCGCTGCTTCTCGCACCATCTGGTACGCTGCCACAATCGAGGATCAGCATTGAACGCGCTTCTAGTCTATCCCAAGAACCCCGAGACCTTCTGGAGCCTCACGCATGCCCTCAGGCTCATAAACCGGAAGGCCGCGTCTCCTCCTCTCGGCCTTCTGACAGTGGCGGCGATGCTTCCCTCTGACTGGGACCTTCGTCTCGTCGATCTGAACGTTCGCCCCATGACCCGTGAGGACCTTGCGTGGGCCGACTGTGCCCTTCTGAGCGGGATGATCGTCCAGAGGGAGTCGGCGCTCGAGATCGCCGCTCGCTGTAAGGCCGCGGGCCTGATGGTGGTTGCAGGCGGACCGCTCTTCGCGTCGGAGAACGAGAGAGCGAAGTTCGGGGACGTCGATCACTTCGTGCTTAACGAGGCGGAGCTCACACTGCCTCCGTTTCTTGAGGATCTTGAACGCGGCCGGGCGCGCCGCGTGTACCAGACCAGCGAGTTCGCTGACCTGACCACCACGCCGGTCCCGCGATGGGACTTGGTGGACCCGCACGAGTACGCCTCCCGAGGAGTCCAGTTCTCGCGCGGCTGTCCCAACAACTGCGAGTTCTGTGAAGTAACACAGCTATTCGGTCATCGCTGGCGGACGAAGGCGGTCTCTCAGGTCGTCGCTGAACTCAACGCCCTGCACGGGCTCGGCTGGCGCGGTGTCGTTCCTTTCGTGGACGACAACTTCAACGCGAAGGGCGAGTACGTCCGCCGCGAGCTTCTCCCGGCCCTGATCGAATGGAGAGCGGGCAAGCGAGGAATGGGCTTCAGCGCTCAGGTCACCATGCAGCTCGCAGACGACGCCGAGCTCATGGAACTCATGGTACGGGCCGGGTTCGACACCGTCTTCATCGGGATCGAGACGATGGACGACGCGAATCTGGCGGAGTGTCACAAGAGGCACAATCGCCACAGGGACCTCCTGGCCGACGTGAAGCGCATCCAGAGGGCCGGACTCCAGGTGCAGGCGGGGTTCATCGTGGGGTTCGACAACGACACGCCGTCGGTCTTCGCGCGGATGACCGAGTTCATACAGAAGAGCGGCATCGCCACCGCGATGGTCGGTATGCTGCAGGCGCCGGTCGGCACGGCCCTGTACAAGCGTCTCGATCGCGAGGGTCGGATTCGAGTCGATCTGTCCGGCGACAACTCCGACGGCACGACGAACATCGTTCCGAGGATGGGTCTCGAGTCGCTGCAGACGGGATACGGCGGCCTACTGCGCGACCTCTATGCGCCAAGCAATTACTACCGCCGCGTGCGAACCTTCCTCAGGGAGTACCGCCCGCAGAGGACGAACCTCCGGTTCTCAGCGCCGCACGCCCTGGCCGTCTTCCGCTCTTTCTACCACTTGAGCCTCGCAGGCCGGGAGCGGTGGGAGTATCCGGGCCTGCTGTTCTGGACGCTCTTCAGACGTCCCAGGTCCTTGCCAGTAGCCGTAGTGCTCGCCATCTACGGGTACCACTACCGCAAGTGCTACGAGACATTCTTCAGCGCGGTCATCCCTGATTCTGCTCGCGCTTGAGGCTGCCGCCCGCGTCATCTGTGCCGTCCAGCGCGACGTGCCGAGTCCGAAACCAGACCTCGGTCTGGGTTGCCCCTTGCCTGCGTCGAATACTGCTGCATTCGGGGAGCCGGCATACGAAGGCCGGTCCGAGAGGACCGGGCCTTCCACTTGCGCGCGAGATAGAGGAAATCGGGAGCGTCGGAGGGCGCTCCCCTTAGTGCATTCCAGGGGGTGGGCCGCCCTGTGGAGTCGTCCTGCGGTTGCAGCGGGGGTCCACAGTGATGCTCGACAGCGAACGGTCAGGTGTGGGCGACAAACCGCAGCTGCCCATGTGATGATAATGGCCATTGAGGAACCTCCGCCTTACGAAGTAGATGCACGATCTGCTCAAGCGTGTAGCGGCTCCGTCCCATCAAGAACCCCCTCTCTGACCAGCCCGAGTCTACCTCCCGACTTGGACCAGTTCTAGGGGGTCAGGTCAGGCTCGGTGCGTTCTAGAAGCTTGACGTGTTCACGAGCGTGTGGGAGGCAGAGGCGCTGGCCACAAGACGGCGACGCAAGTACAATGAGATGAGAACTCACGAGCCTTGGGGCACCTCCCGGCATCACATGCTTCTACCCGACCGGGGCTTGCGCCGCTCTTAACCGCCGCTGATGTGTGAGCCATTACCTGGACGAATCCAGTTCTTGAGAGGAGAGCGGAGATGAACAACGACAGCAAGCGTCCGGTAATGGGCCCAGTTGACAAGCCCACCGCCAGCAGCGGCACGTCGAACCGGGACTGGTGGCCGAACCAGCTGAATCTCAAGATCCTGCACCAGCACTCGAGCCTGAGCGATCCGATGGGCGAGGCGTACAACTACGCCGAGGAGTTCAAGAAGCTCGACTTCGAGGCCCTGAAGAACGACCTCTACGCGCTGATGACCGACTCGCAGGATTGGTGGCCGGCCGACTACGGTCACTACGGCGGGCTCTTCATCCGGATGGCATGGCACAGCGCAGGCACATACCGAATGGGCGACGGCCGTGGCGGGGCAGGGCACGGCAATCAGCGATTCGCGCCCTTGAACAGCTGGCCTGACAACGTGAACCTCGACAAGGCGCGCCGTCTGCTCTGGCCGATCAAGCAGAAGTACGGTAGGTCGATCTCATGGGGGGACCTCTTGATCCTCGCCGGCAACTGCGCCCTTGAGTCGATGGGATTCAAGACCTTCGGCTTCGGCGGCGGGCGCGAGGATATCTGGGAACCGGAGGAGGATGTCTACTGGGGGGCCGAGACTGAGTGGCTGGCCACGAGTGACAAACCCGGGAGCCGCTACTCCGGCGACCGCGATCTCGAGAACCCCCTCGCCGCAGTGCAGATGGGCCTGATCTACGTGAACCCGGAAGGCCCCGACGGCAACCCGGACCCGGTCGCCTCCGGTCGTGACGTCCGCGAGACCTTCGCACGCATGGCGATGAACGACGAAGAGACCGTCGCGCTCGTCGCCGGTGGGCACACCTTCGGCAAGTGCCATGGCGCAGGCGATGCAGCGCTCGTCGGTCCGGCGCCCGAGGCAGCCGGCATCGAGGAGCAGGGACTCGGATGGAAGAGCAGCTTCGGCAGCGGCAAGGGCGGCGACGCGATCGGCAGCGGCATCGAGGGCGCCTGGAAGCCGAACCCGACCAAGTGGGACATGGGCTATCTGAGGATTCTGTTCAAGTACGAGTGGGAGCTGGTCAAGAGCCCCGCCGGCGCGCATCAATGGCTGGCCAAGGACGTGGCCGAAGAGGACATGGTCGTGGACGCCCACGACCCGACGAAAAAGCACCGGCCGATGATGACCACGGCGGATCTCTCGCTGCGCTTCGACCCCACATATGAACCGATCGCGCGGCGCTATCTGAAGAACCCCGAGGAGTTCGCGGACGCTTTCGCCCGGGCGTGGTTCAAGCTGACCCATCGCGACATGGGCCCGCGCTCGCGCTATCTCGGCCCGGAGGTCCCCGCGGAGGAGCTGATCTGGCAGGACCCGGTGCCCACGGTCGACCACAAGCTCGTCGACGCGAAGGACATCGCGGCCCTCAAGGACAAGATCCTTGCCTCAGGTCTGTCCGTCCGGGAACTGGTCTCCACCGCCTGGGCGTCGGCATCCACGTTCCGCGGCTCTGACAAGCGCGGCGGCGCCAACGGAGCGCGGATTCGTCTTGCGCCGCAGAAGGACTGGGAGGTCAACCAGCCGGCCGAGCTGAAGACCGTGCTCACGACCCTTGAGGGGATTCAGAAGGAGTTCAACAGCGCGCAGTCCGGTGGGAAGAAGGTCTCGCTCGCCGACCTGATCGTCCTGGGCGGCTGCGCGGGTGTCGAGCAGGCAGCCAGGAACGCCGGTCACGAGGCCACGGTTCCCTTCACGCCGGGCCGGACGGATGCGTCGCAGGAGCAGACCGATGTGGGGTCGTTCTCCGTGCTGGAACCGACGGCAGACGGGTTCCGCAACTACCAGAAGGCCAGGTACTCCGTGTCGGCGGAGGAACTGTTGGTCGACCGGGCGCAGCTCTTGACACTGACAGCTCCTGAGATGACGGTTCTCGTTGGTGGGATGCGTGTCCTCGATGCCAACTTCGGCCAATCCCAGCACGGTGTCTTCACGAAGCGTCCCGAGACGCTCACCAATGACTTCTTCGTGAATCTGCTCGACATGCGCACCACGTGGAAGGCGGGTTCGGGAGACGACGACGTGTTCGAGGGCCGCGACCGCTCGACGGGTGAACTCAAGTGGACCGGCACCCGTGTCGATCTCATCTTCGGGTCGAACTCCCAGCTCCGGGCCGTGGCGGAAGTCTACGCATGCGACGACTCCCAGGAGAAGTTCGTGAACGACTTCGTCGAGGCGTGGAACAAGGTGATGAACCTCGATCGCTTTGATCTCGCCCGATCGTGACATGGACGTCCAGGCCCGGGCGTGGCGCCGGGGAGCGATCAAGGCGCTGCGCAGTTGGCCCGTCGCCTGACGGAACCGTCGAGGGTTCCCGGTCACAAGTTCGAATACCGTCCACCGCGGGGAGCCATAGAAGCGGGGCCTGGCGATGACGTCAGGTCCCGTGTTCAGTTGGACGTCCGTCACGTCCCTGGGGGCGGCCAACGCTCGGATATCGTCCATTGGCGGGCGCTTTGTTGACATAGTGTTCAGTCTGTGGTATCGTAGAGTGAAGGCAAGAACCCCGGGGCTGAGCGAGCGATCGCTGATCGCTCGGCCCCGGTTGCGCGCCGCGCAGGTCCCGCCTGCGGGGCACATGGCAGGTCTGCACCGGCCCAGTGGACTCGGTGGAGATCTCCCACACGGAAGGAGACAGCCTGATGAGCCTGCCTCGCAGTTCGTTGAGCCTCCTGCTTGTCATCTTCGTCGCGACCTCGGCCGCAGCCGACTACGTCATCGAAGAGAGCGTGGTGGCGTCCGGTGGAGGAGCGGGTGCCGGAGGCAGCTACTCGCTGCTGGGGACAGTCGGCCAGCCGGTGATCGGGACCGCGTTGTCCGCGACGAACACGGCGGAGATCGGATTCTGGTACCAGCCCGGCTGGATACTGACCGGCATCACAGATCCAGACGGACCGCTCGCCTTCCGCATGAACCAGAACGCTCCCAATCCGTTCAACCCCGTGACCACACTGAGCTACTCCGTCGCCGCCAGGACTCACGTGACCATCTCTGTCTACAACGTGTCCGGCAGGCTCGTGAAGACGCTGGTCGACGAGAGCAAGGAGGCGGGGAGGTTTGAGACCGTACTGGACGCCCGCGGTCTGACGAGCGGGGTCTACTTCGCCCGCATGACCGCCGGTGACTTCGTTGAGACAACCAAGATGGTTCTGCTGAAGTAACGTTGGGGCGGACGCCCCGGAGGGATCTCCGATGCGCGCGATCTCTGCTGTCCTGTCTCTCCTGTTCATCCTGGCCGCCTGCACCGCCGAGGCCCAGATCCCCTCGACGATAAGCTACCAGGGCGTGTTGAACGACGACACCGGGACACCCGTCCCGGATGGTGATTACGACATGACATTCAGGATCTACAACGTGGCCACAGGCGGAAGCAACCTGTGGCATGAGGCCCAGACCGTGCCGGTGGCGGGTGGCATATTCAACGCGCAGCTCGGCGCCGCGACGCCGCTGGATGACTTGCTGGAGTTCGACGAGCCCTACTACCTGAGCGTGGAGATTGGCCACAACGGGGAGATGACTCCCCGGAACCCGCTGACCACGACGCCCTACGCGTTCCGCGCGGCCGTTGCTGAGTCGCTGGACGGCGTCATTCCCCCCGACACCGACTGGGTTGAGTCGGGCGGTAACGTCTACCGGCTGACCGGCAACGTTGGTATCGGCACGAGCGATCCGTCGAAGCAGCTTGACGTCGTCGGCGATGCCGCGATCCTGGGCAACCTGAAGGTGATAGGCGACGTGGACATGCAGTCGGTGGAGATGAACCCTGGCGCTTCCGACGGATACGTTCTCACGTCCGACGCGAGCGGCAACGGCACGTGGCAGCCGGTTGCCGGTGTGGCGGTGCCGGGGAGCGACACCCAGGTGCTCTACAACGACGGCGGCAGCCTGGGCGCTGCCGGTCTGTACTACGACGATGTCAACGGGCGGCTCGGCGTAGGAGTGGCCGCGCCGATTCGGACGCTTGACATCGGAACGGGGGACCTCATCGCCGGCGAGATCTCCGCATTGAGCAGCGTGGGGACGGGCACGCTCGAGGACGACGGCTCAGGAGAGCTCGACATCAACTCCTGGCAGATCAACCTGAACGGTCGCGCGGTCATCGCCGGGCAGCCAAGCTACGATCCGGATCTCGACGTTACGGGCGTGACTGAGACCGACGGGTTCAGGCTCACGACTTCGCCTTCGGCGGGATTTGTGCTGACCTCCGACGCGAGCGGCAACGGCACGTGGCAGGCGCCGTCGGAGGTCACGGTGCCGGGCAGCGACGCCCAGATGCTCTACAACGACGGGGGAGACTTCGGTGCTGCGGGCGTCTACTACGATGACGTCAACGGCAGGCTAGGTGTCGGTGTGGCGTCGCCCACAAGGACTCTCGATGTGGGGCAGAGCGGGGACATTCATTGCGGCGGCCTGCTCGCGGATGGAGGCGTGTTCACGACCTCCCTGGCGCCAGCGGCGACAGCTGACCTCGACGTCACCCACGGGAGAACGGAGTTCTCGGGACGGGTCGGCATTAAGACCCTTCCTGGAACGGGCGTTGATCTCGACGTCATGGGCCTGACGCGGACCCAGACCTTCAGACTGACGACCTCGCCGACAGCGGGCCACGTTCTCACCTCGGACGCCACCGGCAACGGCACGTGGCAGGCGCCGCCTGAGGTGACGGTGCCCGGCAGCGACACGCAGATGCTCTACAACGACGGGGGTGACTTCGGAGCCGCCGGCGTCTACTACGATGACGCCAACGGCAGGCTGGGCATCGGTGTAGCGTCCCCCGCCTACTCTCTCGACACCGGCGCAGGCGGCTGGATGCGCTCCGGCGATGTGCGCGCGGAAACTGCAGTTCATACGAACACGCTTATGTCGACGGGGAGCAACCCCGACCTGACCGTAATGCACAACAGGACGCTGGTGACGGGCCAGCTCGGGGTGGGCGGTGCAACGCCGGGGGTCGGCACCTCCCTCGAGGTCGACGGGCTCACGCAGACCGACGAGTTCAGACTGACGACCTCGCCGTCCGACGGCTACGTCCTGACCTCGGACGCAAGCGGCAACGGCACATGGCAGGCAGTTCCCGTGGAGCTGACGACGGACTCGGTCACTGCGGTGCACATCGCGGCGAACGCCGTCGGCACCGACGAGCTCGCGACGGACTCAGTCGGCTCGAGCAATATACAGCACAACGCCGTCACCGCGGACGAGATCCTGGACGGCGCGGTGGGCGCTGCTGAGATCGGGACCGACGCCGTCGGCACCGATGAGATCATGTGGAACGGCGTCGACTCGGATGAGATCGCGACGGACGCAGTGGGCGAGGACGAGATCGCCTACGGCGCCGTTGGCCGTGACGAGCTGGCCGAGACGTTCAAGTCCGCGTACGTGAACGTGAACACCTACAACTCAGGCGAGTACATCTGGCACCAGTCGTACTGGACGAAGGGAACGCCGCTCATCCAGACAACAGGCACGTCACGCCAGATCCAGATCATCGACACTGCCAGCTCCGGCACGGTCAACGTGCTGGTCACGGTCAACGGCTCGGTGCTGGTCAGTACGACGGCGCCGTACACGCTGAACATGACATCGACGGGCTCCGCGTACGACATCTACGTCTACCCGGCCAACTCCCTGGTCAAGTGGTTCGTGCACTTCGAGGGGACCATCCTGTCGAACTATCGCGTGGTCGGAATTGTCCAGGCAGGAGGAGGCCACTAGCGTTCCGTCCTGTGGTTCGAATCCCGTCCACCACGAGGAGCCGGCATAGGAGGCCCGGTCCATGAGGACCGGGCCTCCTCGCGGCTGCGCTCGATTGTGGCCGCAGGGCACAACGCGTATGCTGCGAGAACCCCCTCAGGGCGCTCCATCCGCAGGCTGTCCACCGCGGGACTCGCGGCGATGCCGCTGCTTCTCATTGCCTTCTGTTCTCTTTCGGCAACCGGCACCGCGAACGAATACGTCGAGGACTTCACTTCCAGGACGTTCTGCGACACGCTCAACACGACTGCATTCTGGGATACCGCGATGGGGAAGCTGCGGCTCCGGCCCTTCAGCGTGTCCATGGAGGGAGGATGTCTCACCTACGACAGCGCGCGGGATGTCGCGGTCGAGGGCGTCTACGTGCTCGACGTTGCCAATCCGAGCACCCCTGTTCTCGTGGACAGCTACGACACCTCCGGCTACGCGGTGGCCGCGGCTCCCGATGGAGAGCATGTTCTCGTTGCCGACCACGACTCAGGACTCGTCGCGCTGCGCGTCAGGGAGTCGACACGTCCGTTCCTCGTGTGTAGCGACGAAGGTTCGAACGAAGCCCACTGCATCACCTTGTCCGGCGACTACGCCTACGTGGCGAACGTGATCAATGGTCTTGTGGTAGTCGACATATCGGATCCCACGAACCCGACTCAGGTGGGAACGTGCGACCCGGCTCCCTACGTGATGGACGTGGACACAAGCGGGGACTTCGCCTACCTGGCATGTCGTGAGGACGGGCTGCACGTTGTGGACATCGAAGACCCTACGAATCCCGTTGCGCTCGGTGGGGTCTCGGGCCTGGGGTGGGCTCAGACTGTGTCGGTGATCGGCGAGCTGGCCTACGTGGCGTGCGACACCTCTGGAATCAAGGTTGTGGACGTCAGCGATCCTGAGAACCCAGTGCTCCTGAGCGGCCACAACACACCGGGAGCCGGTGAGCACATCGCGGTCGAAGGAGACTACGCGTTCGTCGCGGACGGGGCTGCCGGCGTGCACGTCTTCGAAGTCTACCAGCGCCAGTTCGATGCCCGCGCGAACCTTGCCCAGTCCCTGCCTGTCGGAATCGCAGGACTGGGCGTCTACGGAGCGCGATTGAACACGGTGCAGGCCGACTCGATACTGTGGGAGATGAGCGCTGATGGGGGAGGTCACTGGGAGGCCATTACCCCTGATGGTGAGTGGGTCTACTTCCTGCGGCCTGGCGGCGACCTTCTCTGGAGATCGACCCACACGTATCTCGGCGGCCACGTCGATCCTTCCTGCACGAGCCTGACGATCGGCACGCTCTACGAGTGCCCCATTCTCACGGCTGTCTCGGACATCCCGGATGATCAAGGTCGGCAGGTCCGCTTGTCCTGGGCCAGGAGCGCGTACGACGTGACGGGGAGCATCGCGCCTATCCTCGAGTACTCCGTCTTCAGGAGGATCACGGAAACGCGTGAGCCACAGGTCGGCCTCGGGCAGGATGCTCGCTACCCTCCAGGCGACTGGGACTACGTTGTGAGCGTCCCGGCGTACCTGGAGGACGGCTATTCGGTCGTCGTACCGACGTTAACCGATTCAACGAGCGCGGGGGGGATGGGGTACTCCGTGTTCTTCGTGCGGGCTGCCACAGCCACCCCTGGTCTCTTCTTTGACGCACCTCCCGACAGCGGATACTCCGTCGACAACCTTGCGCCATCGGTTCCGACCGGGCTCGGGGTCGACTATGGCGCGACCGAGAACGAGCTGGCGTGGGAGGAGTGCGAGGACGATGACTTCCAGTACTTCCGGATCTACAGGAGCACGGATCCCGAGTTCACTCCCGCTTCGGAGAACCTAGTGCACATGACGGTCGACACGGGGTGGGTCGATCCAGTCTCGGAGGGCTGGCAGTACTACTACAAGGTCAGTGCTGTCGATTTCTCCGGCAATGAGAGTGACGCGGCTTCGCCGGAGACGGTGACGGGCGTCGATGATTCCTCGATGCCGAGCCGATATGCCCTCTACCAGAACGTGCCCAACCCGCTGAACCCGACGACGACCATCAGCTACGACGTGCCGGCCAATGGCGGCCACGTATCGCTCGACATTTTCGATGTGCGAGGTCGACTGGTACGGCGTTTGGTGGATGGCTACGTCGAAGGTGGACGAAGGACGGCGGTGTGGGACGGACGCGATGACGGCGGCGACCGAGTGGCATCGGGCGTCTACTACTACCGACTGAGTGCGCCGGGGTACGAGAGAATGCTCAAGATGACGGTGCTGAAGTAATGCGGTCATGACCAGAGGTGAGGCGAGGTTCCCGATCCGAAAGGACCGGGCCTTCCGCGTGTTTGGCGCTCTAGTCGAACCTGGCGATTGAGAGACTTGGTGCAATCCCCGCTTGTCTCCGTGACCGCGGAGCCGCAGGCCGTCTCCAAGCAACGAAAACCCCCGCCGCTCGGAGAACGGCGGGGGTCTCATCTTCTACAGGATGCGTCTAGCGGTACAGCGACTTCACCATTCCCCAGGTCGACGACTCGACCGGAGAGGCGCCGGCGCACTCGTAGGTGCCAAGCGGGAACGGAGTGGCGGCCGTCGCGTTCGTGGTCTCGTTGTCGAGCGCGTTAGTGCCGCTGTAGATCCAGTTCTCGAGAACGAACGTCGAGCCATCAGGACCGGTGCCGTTGACCCGGTAAACCCAACCGTCCAGGTAGTCCCAGGCCGTTCCCGTGCCGTCGACGTTGATGTCGCCGAACACGTCCACGACGCTGCCGTTCATGAACAGCTCTATGGCGTCGTCGCCGTTGATGTTCGGGGCGTTGGCGTCGGTGTAGTCCGGGGCGAAGCCGAAGAACGCGGTGAATGCGTCCACGTCGTACGAAACATAGATGTACTGGCCCGCGACCGCGGAGTCGGCCGGGAAGGTGAACTCCTCGCCGTCCGTGCCGCCGCCGTTGTTGGCGGACCCGAGCCCGTAGATCGAGAGGTCGGCGATGTCGGCGCAGGCGACCACCTCGATCGCCTTCGGGATCCCGCCCGTGAGCGGACCGTCGACCACGCCGGTTATGACGAGGTCGGAAGCGCCGGCGCCCGTGGCGGCCAGCGAGAGCACTACGGCTATCATGACCAACTGTCTCACAGGATCCTCCTATGTGAGAGGTAGTAGAACCTACGCACTTGACATATTGTACCACATAAGTGACAGGACACGCAAGAGCTGGGATGGTGCGAGACCTGTTCAGAAGGCCCCAGTGGCCGGGCCTTCCAGGTGATGGCGCGTGCAAGGGGGGAGGCGAGGCTCGTGACGACTGACATAGCGAGGAGCACCGCGGTCGACACGATTGGCCCGGGCCCATCGCCAGGTCCGGACCTATCGCAAGGCCCAGACCTATCGCTCGCCGCAGGCCTATCGCCTCATTGCCCCAGCACTTCTTCCAGGAAGAGTGTGAACCGCTCCCAGGACTTGCGGTCCGCATCCGGTCTGTAGCGACTCGTTCCAAACACCGTGAAGGCGTGTGGTGCTTCCCCGTAGGTGATCATCTCGTACGGAAGGCCTGCCGCCTCGAGTTCAGCGGAGAGGCGCGCGAAGTCCTCCATGCTGACGCTCTGGTCGGCGCCGCCGTGCAGCACCAGAAACTCACCCTTCGCCTGAGAATAGTCCTGACCCTCGGGCGTGCGCAACACGCCGTGGAACGTGACGTACCCCCTGAGGTCGGCTCCAGACCTTGCCAGCTCGAGGACCGCCGCGCCGCCGAAGCAGTAGCCGACGGCAACGGTCCTCGTCGCGTCTGCGCCCTGCCCGCGTGCCACATCCAGGGACGCGGCGAGACGCGAGCGCAGCAGTCTCCGGTCCTGGTAGAATTCCCCGGTCAGCCGCCTGCTCTCATCGGCCGAGTTCGGACGCACGCCCTTCCCGAAGAGATCCGCCGCGAACACCGCGTACCCCAGCTCGGCGAGCATATCGGCGCGGGTCATCTCGTAGTCGTCGAGCCCGCTCCAGTCGTGAACGAGAAACACCAGAGGGGCCACTGTAGGAGGGGCGACGTAGTACCCCTCGAACGTCTTCCCGTCGGCCTCGTATGTCACTGGCATGCCATCGCGCCGCGCAGACCGGATGAGTCCGAGAGGCGTCGCCGGGAGAAGAGACATCATCGCGAACCTCCGCGCTTCTTCGGCGCGGGCCTTGCAGGGCTCGGCGCAGGCCTTGCGGGCTTCGGCGCGGGGGTGCTCCGTGGCTTCGCCTTCTTCTCCAGAGCTTTTCCGCGACTTCTCGCCTTGTGCGCCTTGTTCAACTCCTCCTGCGTACCCTTCGCCGGGCCGGCCTGCTTCTTCGGCGGAACACGCTTGCTCTTCTCCACCTTCTGCCATTTGCCGCCCTGCTCCTTGTAGACCTTGCCGTCGGGCGCCGCGTATATGTTGTTCTCCTTGGTCGCCTTTCTGGGCTTCTTCATCTCCAGCGGGGCCTTGGGCGCTCTCCTGGGCTCGTGCTTCGTTGGTCCGACGATCGTGACGTTGCCCGCCGGTTTCTTGGGCTTCGCCGGGACTCGACCGGTTCCCTCTCTGGGGATGGGTCTCACGGGAGTGCCGGGCACACGCTCTATGGCGCGCGGCGTGCGCTGTTCCACCTTGCCCCCCTTGGAGGCGAGGTGTTCTCCGCCCGACAGCACTATCCCCTTCGGGTGCTTCCTGAAGAGGTTCCTGTTGTCGGTACCCCTCACCACGCCGGGATGCTGCGCGGGATGGTACCCGGCATACTTGCTGTCCCAGTAACCGTCGTGGTCACCATGGTGGTAGCCGCCCCCGTGGCCGTGATGATGGCCGTGGTGGTAGCCGTGGCGGTAGCCGTAGACGTACCCGCCAGGTCCCCACCAGCCTGTGTACCAGGGGCGCCCGTACCAGAGGTCGAGCCAGCCCAGGCTGACGCCGAAGTAGAGCCCCCAGCCTGTGTAGGGCCGCCACTGCGCACCGTAGCCCCACGTCGAGAACCTCGGGTAGTAGTGGTGTCTGTACCAGGGGCGGTAGTGGTAGCCGGTGCCGTAAACCACGCAGCCGCGGTAGACGTACGAGCCCAGATAGCCCGGCGTGTAGCCCACGTAGATGATGTCCGGCGTCACGTTGTAGATGTAGACGTACCGGACGTTGTAGTAGGGGCAGGTGGGTGGCAGGGTCTGCACCTGCGCAGGCACCCGCGTCGCAACGAGCCACGGGCCATTGGCGTAATCCGACACGAACCAGACGGCGTTGTCGCAGCAGTAGTACTCGTTGTCGACGAGCAGCACCGCCTTGTCCGCATTGGCGGCGTACGCGACGTCGCCGGAGCAGAGCACGAACTCGGGGTTGCCGTCGTAAGTCACGGTCACCGCGGTCGTGTTGCGCTCAACCTCGGCGGTCTGAGGGATCAGGTTCTCGGCCACCGCGTCGGCCGCTTCGTCCGTCCCGGCTATGCTGGCGCGCACGTCCGCCATCTCGGAGTCGGCCGGTATCCCGTAGAAGTCGGCCGGCAGGAGGTCGGGCGCCACGAACGTCCAGTCGTTCCCGGACAGTGAACCCGACATATACCACCGTCCGGACAGCAGGACGTAGTAATGCTGCGTCGGGGTGTGCATGATGATGTCGCTCTCGGAGTTCTGAACATAGAGCAGGTCCGTCCCCTCTATGGGGGCGAGCTGCGGTTCTCCGTCGGTCTCGATCACCTCCGCGGGGACGGCGCTCACCACCACTCTCGGTGTCGGGACGTCGACCAGAGAGAGAGCGGGATCGGCAGTCTGCGGATCGGAGGACAGAGTCTCTTCCCGCTTCTTCTCCTGCGCCTCGACGTCCGCGGCGACGGCCGACACCTTAGGCGGGAGCGATGATGTCACCCGCCAATCCCCGAGAATGTCTCCGCTCGTGTACCAGTGCCCGCCTCCGTACAGGAAGTAGCGGTCGGTGTCCGGATCCAGCAAGATGTAGAAGGGAGTGTTGACGACGTATTCGAGGCCCGAATTTTCGAGGTCGTTCAGGATGGGGTCACCGTCGATCGTGACCAGCACCGTGGGCTCGGAGGCGTAGATGATCTTGGGCGGGGAGTTGTCCAGGTCTGACACTCCGCCGTACGACTCCTCTAGCGGCGCGAGCCCGGCGATCAGGCTGTCCATCGACATGACCATCTCCCACTTCGGGAGTTCTTCCTCGACGTAGTCGGCCAGGCGGCGGCCCTCCTCGGTGGTGGAGTCGGGAAAGCGCGCGTCCGTCACGGTCATCGACTCGAGAGAGGCCGTTCTCGCGTCAGTGTCGGTGGCGATCCGCGCGTCGAACCACACGGCTCCGAAGACGGGAGCCGACTCGCCATTCGGGATGACTGACACGGCCGCACGGGCCTTGAGCATGTCGCCCGAGTACTCCTCGATCTGCGGCTGGTAGATCACGATCTGGCCCTGCTCTCCGTCAAGCTGCCTCGGCCAGGGCAGGACGCTTGATTCCTGCGACGCTGCAGGCAGGGTCGCCAGCAGCAGGGGGACGACCAGTGTCGCAGTGCCCAACCACTTAAATGGCGATAATGACTTCATAATGGTCCTCCTGTCGGGAATCCAGAGGCGCGCCCCCTGGTGAGCCCGACACATAGGATGCAGGACGGGGCCCGGCGTGACTGCACTTGCGGTACGTGCGTGCTATCTCTTTGGTCGGCGAGCGGCGGTGAAGGATTCACTGGGCGCTCGCCGTGCGCATCGCCCTACGATTTCGTTTGACTTAAATGGGTGGGTGGACTATCTTGAAGCCAAGCAGAGGCGACCACGTCGGTATGGTGACATATCCGAAGACTCTCAAGAGGGACCTGGCGCAGAGGCCGGTCCCTTTTTGCGTTTCAGGGGCGCCATGAGGCGCCCCAGGATATGCCCCAGGCCGGCGGTCGGTGACGGCGTCGCCTGCAGGGGAGGACAGGCCCCTTAACTGAGGATGTCGGAAAGCCTGGTTGAGAGGCGCCGACGACACGATCGCGGGCGAGGCACGATTCTCGCCGCGAGAACAAGAGAGGCAGCATACAGTGAGTACCACCGGAACCGTGAAGTGGTTCAACGACGCCAAGGGCTTTGGCTTCATCTCCTTGGAGGATGGGTCGAAGGACGTATTCGTTCACCATTCGGCGATCCAGGGCGACGGCTTCAAGACGCTGAACGAAGGTGATCGCGTGCAGTTCGATGTCGTGCAGGGCGAGAAGGGCCCGGCGGCCGAGAACGTCACGAAGATCGTCGAGTAGTCGGAGACTCAGGATCGCAGACCGATGCATCAGTTCACCGGGCCGCCCTCTGGCGCAATGAGGGCGGCCTCTTCGTTTCTCGCCTGTTCGGAGAGCACACCATCAAGGAGCCCCCATTGAACGCGCTCCTGATCTACCCGAAGAACCCCGAGACCTTCTGGAGCCTTACGCACGCCCTCCGGCTCATCAACCGGAAGGCCGCTTCACCTCCACTCGGGCTCCTGACGGTCGCCGCCCTTCTACCTTCCGACTGGAATCTGCGCCTCGTCGACCTGAACGTTGGCGTCTTGACCAACGACGACCTGGTCTGGGCCGACTGCGCTCTAGTGAGCGGCATGATCGTGCAGAAGAACTCGGCACTGGAGGTCGTCACTCGCTGCAAGTCGGCGGGCCTGACCGTGATCGCCGGCGGGCCGCTCTTTGCGTCGGAGGAAGAGAGGGCCGCGTTCACCGGTGTGGATCACTTCGTGCTGAACGAGGCAGAGCTGACCCTCCCGCCGTTCCTCCAGGACCTCGAGCGGGGCACGACACGCCGCACGTACCGCACAGACCAGTACGCCGACATGACCACCACGCCCGTACCTCGCTGGGATCTCCTGGATCCGCGCGAGTACGCCTCACGTGGCGTCCAGTTCTCACGTGGCTGTCCGAACAACTGCGAGTTCTGCGAGGTCACGCAGCTGTTTGGGCATCGCTGGAGGACGAAGGCGGTCTCTCAGGTCATTGCCGAACTGGACGTACTCGACGGACTCGGGTGGCACGGTGTCGTCCCATTCGTCGACGACAACTTCAACGCGAAGGGGCGGTACCTGCGCGGCGAGCTTCTTCCCGCGCTGATCGAGTGGAGGCGAGGCAAGCGCGGCATGAACTTCAGCGCTCAGGTCACGATGGAACTCGCCGACGACCCCGAGCTGATGCAGATGATGGTGAGCGCGGGTTTCGACACTGTCTTCATCGGGATCGAGACGATGGACGAGGCGAACCTCGCCGAGTGTCACAAGCGGCAGAATCGCAACCGCGACCTTCTGGCCGACATCAAGCGCATCCAGAGGGCGGGCCTCCAGGTCCAGGCGGGCTTCATCGTCGGTTTCGACAACGACACGCCCTCGGTCTTCGAGCGGATGGGCGAGTTCATACAGAAGAGCGGTATCGTTACCGCGATGGTCGGAATGCTCCAGGCTCCGATCGGCACGGCTCTCTACAAGAGGCTCGACCGCGAGGGGCGGATTCGCACCGGTCTGTCGGGTGACAACTCCGACGGCACGACGAACATCGTTCCGAGCATGGGCTTGGGTCCGCTCCAGGAAGGGCACAAGAGGCTCCTGAGAGAACTCTACTCGCCGGCGAACTACTACCGTCGAGTGAAGACCTTCCTCCGCGAGTACCGCCCGCCCAGGGCGAACACTCACATCTCCCGCTCACACGTCCTGGCGGCCGTCAGGTCGTTCTACTACCTGAGCCTCGCGGGTCGTGAGCACTGGCAGTTCCCCGGCCTTCTCATCTGGACCCTGTTCCGGCGCCCCAGGGCTCTTCCGGTCGCCGTCGTTCTCGCCATCTACGGCTATCACTACCGCAAGAGCTACGAGCCTCTCTTCAGTTCGGTCACCTCCGTCACCGCTCGTGCCTGAGGTTGCCGCAACGGGACCGTCGTCAAGGCTACGACGAACCTCTCTCTTGACGGCAGCCGGCTGACCGGCGATGGCCGGGCGACGTATAGCCGGCTTCACGGGGTCCGGCGTTGCGGGCGGGAATGCGGTGCGCTGGTGCGAGCTGTATCTCACGGCGTGCCCTCCCTTTCGGGGGGCACGCTTCTTTCTGTCTCTCCCGGCTTCCGGTCAGGCAGTGTGCGGTCCCCAAGCCATTCCATGGTAGACTTGGCGTGCTCGATCGTTTCAGAGATGAGAGGGGAAGCTGGCCACCGCAGGGTAGCTCGTGTGGTATGGTTCGACGCTATTCTGGAAAGTCGTTGCGAAGCGGACGGACGCTCGCGGAACAACCCGAAGGGAGAGTGCAATGAGGAAGCTCGCTACAGCATTCGTCGCGGTGCTGCTGGTTCTGGTCGCAGTAGGAGGCGCGGAGGCGAAGTGGGTAGAGAAGCGACGTCCCACCAAGCCCACGGCCGAGATCCTGAAGAGAGGCGAACTCGATTGCTCGTCGGCCATCCCCATCTCGGTCGGGGAGACGGTGTACAGCACCAACGTGGGCGCTCCGAGCAACGCGGACGGATATCCCGAGTGCATAGCCTGGAACGAGTCAGGTGGCGAGGTCGTGTACGAGCTGACCATCGACGGACCCACGTGCCAGGACATCGGGATCGCCCTCTGGTACAGAGTCGACCTGGACCTGGACCTCGACTGGTTCCTCCTGGATAGTTGTGACGAAAATGGCCAGTGTGTCGAGTTCGACGATTATAGCGACATAGTCGACTGCCTGGCGCCTGGAACCTACTACCTCATCGTGGACGGGTACTATGGCGACGAGAGCGAGTACATCCTCTGCGTGTATCGCAACGAGCCCATAGCGGAGTGCTCGCCCCTAACGTCGGTATGCCACGAGTGGAACTTCAATACGAGCGACGAGGGGTTCGAGCACGTCCAGTGCGGGATACCTCAGTACGCTTGGGAATGGGGCCCGGCTCCGGACGGGATCCCTGAGACGGCCTGTGGCGGCATCCAGGTCAACAACGTCCTGTGTACCGGGCTCGAGGGCGAGTATGTCAACAACGCAGGCGACGCCGCCGTCGTGGGTCCGGTCGTGCTGGGAGAGGACTGCAACTGCCTCGAGCTGTGCCACTTCTACTCGTTGGAAGACGGCGTGGACCAGGGCATGGTCGGTCTCACGGCCGACGTGGGCGTGACCTGGAACCTGCTCACGCCCGCTCGCGGCTACGACGACTACGGCGACTGGGATAACACGTGTATCGGGCCGTACCCCGCGTTCCAGGAATCGGGCGCCACGGAGTTCAGGACCGACTCGTTCGACCTCACGCCGTGGATAGGAGAGACGGTCTTCGTCGGCTTCTTCTTTGGCTCCAACAGCTCTGTGTCCGACCTGGGCTGGTACATCCTCCGTGCGGCGATAGGGACCTCCGGGAGTCCGGTGGAAAGCACCAGCTGGGGCGCCATCAAGGCCATGTATCGTTGACGTATCGCTGATGACGCATCGAGATCATGCGTGAGCGATGGATACGCCGGGCGGCGGCAGCCGGTGTATCACGCGGGTCTTCTTGTTGTCCTGTTGTCTGGTTCAGAAGAGGATTCCGGCGGTCGCGCTGAGGCGGAACTGAAGGCTGTCGATCTCGTACGGCAAGTCGGCGATGACCGCGCCTGCCGGCATGTCCTCGTCGCGGTACCACCGCTGGGCGACATGGCCGACGGCGTGGAAGTACCTGACCTCTCCGGCCAGGCTCACCGAGAGCCAGTCGAGCGAGGGTGAGCCCGGCACGAGGTCGAGCGTGGCGCTCGCGCCCGCGCCGATCCCCCAGCCCCGACCTTCGGAGATCCGTCCCCTGAGGAGATGGTCGTCCGTGTCCGTCGCTCTAACCACTCCGACGGTTGCCTTGGCTCCCAGGGCCGAACGGGTGCCCACGGCGCACCCCAGCCCGGCCCCCAGTTGTCCGCTCAAGTACGTGACCGAGTAGTCGATGACCCGGGCCGTTCCGGACACCGCGACCTGCTCGTCGGAGAACAGGCTGCCGCGCCATCCCTCGTAGCCGACGACGTACTGCTCTATCCGCTGGTAGTCCAGGTGGAAGAGGATGGAGGTGCTAACTCTGCGCTCGCCCGGCAGCCTGTAGGATACGTCCGCCGTGGCCAGGATCACGTCGAGCTCGGTGTCGGATTCCGTGTACGAGAGCCGTGTCGCTCCAACCCAGTCCTCATCGGTGACCCTGGCGGATGGGTTGTCGAGGTTCGTGTGGATCCCGGCGCCCAGCGTCCATCCGCCGTGACCGGCAGTTCGCGGACTCCAGCCGGCCGTCACGCCCACGAGCGTGGTCTCCAGGGGGAACTCGAGTGTGCTGTGAATGTCGACTAGGCTCCCGGGGTCCGTCGGGTCCTCGGCTCTCGCCGACATCCGGTAGGAGGTGCTTCCCGTCCACTGCGATACCGACGCCCCGACGTGCAAACCGGGCGGGGGAGACGCGACGGATTCCGCCGGTCTCCCCCAGAAGAGAGCAATCAGACACAGCGCTGTCACCACGACCCTGCGCATCACACCCCCGGGGTCTCGAGGAGCGGGACGTACGCTCTAGAACGGCAGACCGTACCAGCATCCTCGTTCGCCGCAGTCTCCGCCCTCGAAGTCGCCCCAGACGACGGCATTGCCGACCACGTAGAAGCCGGCCGCGCCGACCTGGAATGGTCCGTAGCTGTCGCTCTGCACGTCATCGAGACCGACGTTGGCGTAGGGGTAGTGCGGCGGAGCTACCGAGTACTCTCCTTCGTACAGCGGCAGAGGCTCATCGCCGATGTAGAGATGTGTCTCGGTCATCGTGTAATCGCCGCACGTGGCCAACGTCACCATCGCCTGGCCGTAGAAATAGTCGACCACCATCTCTCCAACGAGAGTGGCTTCGGCCAGATCGCACTCGACGGCGCCGACGTACAGGTCGAAGTGGTACGAACCATCGTAGGGTATGAAGTTCGTCCAGCCCCAGTGGTCAAAGTCCGGCAGGCCGTCGTTGTTCAGGTCCAGCTCGGCGAAGCATGTCGCGGCCTCGCAGCCGTACCCGAACGCGATCTCGGAGCCGTCATCATCGGGCGGTTCGGTGGGGTCGCAGATGAACTCGATGCCGAAGAACGTCGCCCAGTTGCCCTTGCTGACGATGCGGTAGCCGTCGCCCCAGCCGGTCTCCGTCTGGTAGCTACCGTCTCCGTTGTCCTTTCGGAGCGCAGCGTGGGCGGCCGCGAGCAGCTCTTCGCCGCACAGCCCCGCCTCGCCTCCGAACTCATCGAGCGGCACGATGAACGTGTACGTGGTCTCGCCCGTGATGTCGCCTGCGTTGTATGGGAAGTTGCCGACCTTCGGGTTGCCCTTGTTGGTCTGCGGCATGTCGTTGAGCGACTGGCCGACCCACAGGTGGGCTTCGACGAGTTCCCATCCGTTCGCGGTGTTGTAAGTGACCCAGAGTTCCTCGGTCTCTCCGCTGTCGACTATCTCGAGGCACACGGTGCCGGCGTCGATCGTCTGACCCGCGAAGAGCGTGGTGCAGTACTGCCCCTGCGTCCCGTTGACGCCATAGACCGACAGCGTCGAGAGCACGCTCAACGGAGCGATCGGGCTCTCCTGGCTGCAGCCTACGATGCCGACGGACAACAGGACTGCGAACACAACGAGCGCCAACTTGGCCTTCATGGGTGCTCCTCCCTGATGAAGTCTACAGGCCAAACCGCCGGCCGCACCTGTAACAAGCCGCGCGGCTCGATGCCTTCACTGCAATAGGCGGGCCATTCGCTTGTCGCATAGCCGGCGGTTTCAGGGAGTGTTCATCGCGGGCGGAATTCAGTAGTGAGGGGCGGGTCGCTGTGCCGCCGGGGGCGCTGCATTGCGCGGCGCTGGAGAAAGTCCTACTTAACGAGCATGACCTTGGAGGTCCGGGTCTCGTCCCCGGCCTCCAGGCGAACAAAGTACATGCCCGCGGCCACCGGGTTCCCCTCGCCGTCGACTCCGCTCCAGCCCGTCTCGTGTGGGCCTCCGGACTGCGTTCCGTCCTCTAGGACCGCGACTTCGCGTCCCGCGACGTCATAGATGCCTAGCCGGACATGCATGCGGAACGGCAGCGAGTACTGGATGGTCGTTGACGGCGTGAACGGGTTGGGGTAGCTCTGCTCCAGCCTGAGGCTCGAGCCTTCTCCTTCGTCTCCGTCGTCGGTTCCGGTGGTGTCCGCGAACTCGTAGACGGCGACTTGGTAGCCCGACAAGTGGAAGCCTCCCACCTCGTAGTCGGCATTGACCGTTACGTTCAGCGTGTCGCCGGGGTCCAGCAGGTTGACGAGCGTATGCTCGCCCGGGGCCAGACTCTGCGACGACCCGGTCAGGTTGACGCTCCCGAAGGCACTCGAAGAAGTGTTGGCGAGGCAGAGCACCGTCTGCTGCTCGTCGCTTCGGACGAACGCCAGGACGGGAGAGTCCGATGTTCCCAGCGGCACGTGCACACCCCTGCGGAGGGCGGGGGATTCGTTGCGGACGGCTATGAGTTCCTGATACCAGCGAAGCAGGGACCCGGAGTCCTGTAGTTCCGTCGCAACATTGTAGTCTACATAGTTGGAGTTGACCGCCCGCCATGGGGTTCCGGTAGTGAAGCCGGCATTCGCGCCCGCGGTCCACTGCATGGGAGTCCTGATGTTCAGGTGGTCGCCTGCTCCCGTCATCCCGATCTCCTCGCCGTAGTAGACGAACGGGATGCCCGGCAGCGTCATGCAAATGCCCGCCGCGACCTTCGCCTTTCCTTCGCTCTCACCCAATACGCTGAACGTGCGGTCCTGGTCGTGGTTGGTGAGGAACGTTCCCCACTGCAGATACGGGTAGACGTGATAGACCTCGTTCGCCTTGTAGCCGAGCGCGCCAGCGTCGCCCCAGTTGACCGCGTTCAGCATTGAGTAGGAGAGGTCGAACTCGAAGCAGAAGTCGATCCTGTCGTCGGTCACGTACTGCTGGACGATGCTAGTCGACGTCCACGCCTCGCCGACCGTCATCGCGTCCGGCCTTACGGCCTCGATGTACGTGTTGAAGTCGTGCCAGAACTCGAGCGTCTCCGGCGTGTTCTGAAGCTGGTCCCCGTCCTCGATGATGTAGAGCACCGCGTCGAGGCGGAACCCGTCGACACCGATCGTGTCCAGCCAGTACGCCGCGGTCTGGAACATGCTGTCCTTGACCGCCGGCGTCCGGTAGTTCAGGTCGGGCATGTCTCCGCCGAACAGCCCGTAGTACCAGTCCGAGCCGTCTCTGTGCCATACCTGCTGGCCCCAGGGACCCGTCTGGTCGGGGTCGTAGGACGACCATCGGAAGAAGTCGCGGTACTGCGCGTCTCCGGCGGCCGACTGCACGAACCACGGGTGCTCGTCGGAGCAGTGGTTCATGACGTAATCGATGATGACCTTGATGCCACGCGCATGCGCGGCCGCGAGGAACGTCCTGAAGTCGTCCATGGTCCCGTAGTCGGGATTGATAGAGCGATAGTCGACGGAGTCGTATCCGTGGTAGCTAGGGGAGTCGTTGATCGGCATGAGCCATATGCCGGTGATGCCTAGGTCGTCATGCGTGGACGGGTCACCGTCGTTCAGGTAGTCGAGCTTCTGCGTCAGTCCCTGGAAGTCGCCTGTGCCGTCACCGTCGCTGTCGTAGAAGCTCCTGACGAAGATCTCGTAGAAGACCCTGTCATTCCACCAGTGCAGCTCGCCCACGCCTCCGTTGGGCGCAAGGTCGTTGTACCAAACGAGTATCGTGTCGTTGTTCGATGGCACCGTGTAGAACCGGTTGTTGCCGACGCCCGGGAACTCCTCTGTTCCGTCCCACTCTCCGTTCATCCGGAACTTGTACTCGATCTGTTCGTATGGGGTGAAACCCGACACGGTGACTCCGTATATCGTGTCGCCGTCGGCGTCGGAGAGAGGGGTGAGAGGGTCCGTCCCCCAGTCATTGAAGGTGCCCGCGACGTCTACGAAGTCGGTCGCCGGGTCGAAGTTGCCAATCTCGACCTGATAAGACATCCGGACGCGGAAGGTGATATCGACCGCGTGTGCGCTCGAGACGAACAGGAGCGCCAGCAGCACGGCTGCCGCGGCGGCCCTCAGGTGCGTTCTGTTCATCGGCGTTCCAGACCTTGTGTTGGGGATGAAGGCCAAGTTGCGTGTCTGCATACCATTATACACCACATCCGCTCCCTCACACGGTCGTACCTGCGCCGGGCCATCGTCGCGGCGCAGCGACATGACCTGGCGGTACAGCGACAGGGCCTCGCGGCGCGCCGACAGGGCCCAGCCGTCGGCCGCTGCGGCAGCGGGGGCGGTCGTCCGTGCGGTGCGTTGACATAGCTCGGGTCCGGTGGAATACTGAATGCTGGTGCTCGTCCCGCCTGCTGCCGAAAGGGGGCCGTCCGATGACCAGACCTCTCTTCCTCTCACTCCTTCTCGCCCTTGTCTCGGCCGTTCAGGCCAACGCGAGTCTCATCGTCGTGGACCAGTCCGGAACCGGCGACTTCACAACGATCTCGGAGGGCGTCGGCGTGGCGGTCGTCGGCGACACGGTGCTCGTCATGCCGGGCGTCTACACGGGTCCGCTCAACCGCAACATCGAGATGCACTACCTGATGGTCACGGCACCGGGCGGACCCGGGATCACGACCATAGACTGCGAGCACGCTGGGTACGCGTTCTATGCGTGGAACACAAGCATATCCGGGTTCACGGTCAGGCACGGCGTGGGCGTGCCTGAGGTGCAGTTCGGCGCCGTGTTCATCAGGGACGGGGAGCTGTCCGACTGCGTTCTGGAGGACAACGACTGCATGGGTCTCGTGACCTACGGCGGCAGCTCGATCACCGACTGTGTCTTCAGAGGCAATACGGACTACGGTGTGGAGCTGGGTCCGGAGGGGCTCATGGGCAGGAGCATGGTCAGCGACTGCCTCTTCGAAGGGAACGCGAGAGGCCTGCATGTCTACATGCCGGACACCGGCAGGCCCATTCCACCGCGCTGGATCCTGGACTGCACCTTCATCGACAACGGTCTGCCTGTGGTCGCGGCCTACTACACGAGCCCGGTTGTTCAGAGGTGCGTTATCGCGGGCAACTACGGCAGCGGCAGCTGCATCGCATTGACGGCGAGCTACTGCGAACTGCGGCAGTGCACCATCGTCGGCAACGAGAGCAGCTCGGGAGCCGTCTTCCAGTTCGCCTCCGACGTGCACTACGACTGCGGCTGCTCGATAGCGTACAGCATCGTCGCCTTCAACTCGTGTCAGCAGCTGGCCGGCGGCATTCCCGGAGATTCCGCGTTCTCGAACGACTGCGTTTTCGGGAACGCGTGGGGGGACACATTCCCTGGTGACCTGAACTCGTCCGGCGTCGTCGCAGAGGATCCGCTGTTCTGCGACATGGACGCCGGCGACTACACGCTGTGCAGCAACTCACCCTGCCTTGCCGAGAACGAGCCCGAGGCCGTGGCCATGGGCGCATTCCCCGACGCGGCCGGGTGCCCCGCGTGCAACGGCTCACCGGTCCTCGACATCTCATGGGGAGTCATAAAGGCGCTGTTCAGGTAGGTCCCGAGCACATGGACGAGGGGGCACGAGTGGGCGTCTGGCAGAGACTCGGCGCGAGCAGGGAGCTGCTCGCGCTGTCCTTCGCCCGGATGGGCGATGGCGTGGGCAACAGCATACTCTTCGTGGTCATTCCGCTCTACATCTCCAAGCTGTCGGCGCCGCTGTTTCCGTATCCGGCGACCGTGCGGGCGGGGATCCTGGTCTCGCTCTTCGGACTCGTCTTCGGCATCACCCAGCCGTTGACGGGCGCTCTCGTCGACCGCCTCAACCGCAGGAAACCATTCGTGCTCGGAGGACTTCTTCTCCTGGCCGCCGCGACGGCCGCGTACACCTTGACCGAGCGATACGCATGGACGCTCGTCATTCGGGCGCTGCAAGGACTAGGGATGGCGGTGGCTCTCCCCGCGACGATGGCCATTCTGACCAACACAACGCGGCGCGAGTCGCGCGGCGGTGCCATGGGCATCTTCAGCACCTTCCGTGTGGCCAGTCTGGCAGTCGGTCCCCTGATGGGTGGGTATGTCTACGACCGCTTTGGGTTCAATGCGACCTTCTACACGGGCGCGGCGTTTATCCTCCTCGGGTTTCTCTTCGTTCAGATGTGGGTCAGAGAGGTGAGGGCCGTCGTCGGCGATGAGCAGAGAAAGACCGTGAGGGTCTTTGATCGGCGGCTGCTTTCGCGTCCCATCCTCTCGCTCGGTCTCGGGACTTTCGTGATGGCGAGTTCCATCGCGATGATCGTTCCGCTGGAGCAGATCTTCAACGCCAGGTTCGGAACGACGGCAACGGTGTTCGGTCTCGCGTTCAGCTCTCTGCTCGTTGCGAGGCTGCTGGTCCAGATACCTCTGGGTCATCTTTCGGATGAACGAGGACGCAAGCGGCTCATCGTCGGGGGGCTGGCGCTCCTCACCGTGTCGCTGTTGCCGATGGGATTCGTCAACGCCATGTGGCAGCTCATCGTGCTTCGGGTGGTGCAGGGTGTTGCCACCGGGGCGGTGGCCGCGCCGACCTTCGCCCTGGCGGGCGACCTCTCTTCGGCGGGAGGAGAGGGGCGTCAGATGAGCATCGTTACGATGGGCTTCGGACTCGGCGTCTCGATGGGAACGCTGGCGGCCGGCATCCTCGCCGTCTACTGGCTGCCGCTCCCGTTCCTCGTGGCTGCTGCTGCGAGCGTAGTGGCGGCGTGGGTGGTCCAGCGCAATGTGCCGGAGACTGTGATCGTCCAAGCGTGAGGACCGTCTCCCATCTTGGCCGCGCCGCTGAGCCACGACGCCGACGGGCCTGCGACAGGCGCCCGGGCGCAGGTCCTGCGCGCCTTGAGAACGCCGCCATTTCATGCTAAAATCTACAGATGAGGCTCTTTATGCCTGCGTAGGGAGGATCATGCTCCGACGATCTCCTGCACTGCTTGCCATGCTGTTGCTGCTCGCCGTCGCGTCGTCGTCGGGGGCGGCCAATCCGTACAACGCACAGCTCTACTGGAGCGTCTACGAGAACCTCTTCCTGAAAGACCAGGCCGGGGTCTCCGACGTCTACATCTCCGAATCTGAGCTTGCCGCCAACGTCGATTGGGTGGAGGCCAACCTCAAGGACCTCGGCTATACGACCGTGTGCATGGACGGTTGGGGCGACGTGTCGCAGGTCGACGAGAACGGCTACCGCACTTCCCACTCGAGCCACTGGACGCACGACTACGCCTGGTGGGCCGCCGAGCTCCAGAGTCGCGGGATGAACCTCGGGATGTACGACAACCCGCTCTGGATCCACATGAACGCGGTGGAGGACGGCGCCCTCGTCGTCGGCACCGACATACCCGTGGGCAGCCTCGTCGACTACGACGAGAACGCGCTCTGGTTCACCTGGGTCCAGGTCGACCGGCCCGGTGCAGAGGAGTACGTGAAGGGCTGCATCCAGCACTACGCCGACATGGGGATCAGATATCTGAGGGTCGACTTCCTGTCGTGGTTCGAGACGGGGTACGACCGGAACATGGGGACGGTCGGACCGTCACGGCCGCACGAGTACTACGTGACGGCGCTCCGTTGGATGCGCGAGGCCTGCGACGCAAACGGCGTGTACCTGAGTCTCGTGATGCCCAACATGTTCAACGAGGCGGAGGTAGAGAGGCGGTACGGGCACTCCACCAGGATCAACGAAGATTGCTGGACCGGAGCCTGGTGGAGGTTCAGCGACAAGGACCGCGGGATACGCTTTCCCGAGTGGTCGCAGTACTCGACGGCCCTCGACGGATACACCTACTGGTCCCACATCGCGGGACGCGACTCCGTTGACCTTGACGGTGACTTCATCCGTCTCAACACGTTCGAGAGCGACAGCGAGAAGAGGAGCGTCGTGTCGGCGCACCTGATGGCCGGCGGTCCGGTGTCGATCGCGGACCAGTACGACACCATCGGCGACGACCTCTGGCTGTACCAGAACGACGAGATGCTGGCGCTCAACCATGACGGGTTCACCGGCGCGCCCCTTACGAACGATCCCACTGACGAACGGAGCCAGGTGTGGACGGGTCAGATGTCGAACGGCGACTGGATCGTGGGGCTCTTCAACCGCGAGACTTCGATCCAGACGCGGTCGCTCGACTTCTCGGACCTTGGCATTGCGGGGGAGGCGTGCGTCCGGGACCTCTGGCAGCACGCGAGTCTGGGCTCGATGTCGTCGCTGACGGCGGACTTGGCGCCGCACGGTTGTCTGATCGCGAAGGTGAGGCAGGACGGCTGCAACTGCGACCGTCAGACCATCACGTTCGAGCCGATCGGCGACGTCGAGTACGGCGTCCCGGACTTCGAGCCGGACGCGACGGCCGACTCAGGGCTTCCCGTCGAGTTCGAGGTGGCGCTGGGCCCCGCGACCATCGTGGACGGCAAGGTGCATCTGACCGGACATGCGGGGACCGTATCGGTCGTCGCCTATCAGCCGGGAGATGAGTCGCACTGCGCCGCGATGCCTGAGGTGCGGTCGTTCGAGGTCACCGGAGGACACCAGGACCAGATGTACGTGGCGGGCACGTTCACGGGCTGGAGCCCGAACATTCCGATGACGCTGGTCGACGACATCTGGGTCGCAGAGGACGTGTACATAGGCGCCGGCTACCAGGAGATGAAGTTCGCCAACACGAACGACTGGAGCGGCGACGACTGGGGCAACGCCGGCGGGCTGGCCGGGATCGCGCGGCTCGCGACGGGCGGCCAGCCGAACATCTCGTTCACCATGCCCGCGTCCGGGTCGTACGAGATCCGGTTCGACGACATACGTCTGGCCTACACGATCGGCGATGGCGGGACGAGCGTCGATGGCGATGCACACGGCAGGCTGATGCTGGAGCAGAACGTCCCCAATCCGTTCAACCCGCGGACCGAGATCCGCTACGAACTCCCGGCGCCCGCCGGCGTCGATCTGACCGTCTACGACGTCTCGGGACGGTTGGTGCGCGAGCTCGTGTCCGGGGAGGCGCAGCGGGCAGGGGCGCACGCGGTCGAGTGGGACGGCGTCGACGCCGCCGGCCGGCGGGTCGGCTCGGGCGTCTACCTCTACCGCCTGGAGGTCGGGAGAGACGTCCTGTCCCGCCGGATGGTGCTGTTGGAGTAAGGGGGCTCCCGGAAACGGGAACCCCCCAGGTTCCCTCGCTACGATACTCGGTTGTGCCCGCCGCGCTCGCGGCCGCCCTGCATCAATTACTCGTACGCCGATTCGCCGTGCAGCGACTCGTCGAGGGTTCCTTCCTCGGTCTCGCTGGTCCTGACGGTCGTGATCTTGTCGATGATCCACAGCATGCCCCAGGTGAACCCGAACGCGTAGATGGACGACACGACCACCGAGAACAGCTGCTTCCAGAAGAACGAGGCGCCTCCGTAGAAGAGCCCGTTCGCCCCCGACGCGTTGATCGCCGTCGAGCCCAGCACCCCGAGCAGTATCACGCCAAGCGCGCCTCCGACACCGTGCACGCCCCAGACGTCGAGAGCGTCATCCCACTTGAGTCGGTTCTTGAGTTCGACGGCCGAGTAGCAGACGAGACCGGCCGCGATGCCGATCAGTGCGGCGTTGGGTGTCGACACGTAGCCGGCCGCAGGTGTGATGGTAGCCAGTCCCGCCACGGCTCCCGTCAGCAGACCGACGAAGCGCGGCTTCCTCGACCTGGACCATTCCACGATCATCCACGTGATCGCCGCGAAGGACGCGGCCACGTCGGTGTTGAGGAATGCCAGCGACGTGATCTGGTCCACGCGAAGTTCGCTGCCCGCGTTGAACCCGTACCATCCGAACCACAGGAGCCCCGTGCCGAGCGCGACGAGCGGGATGCTGTGAGGTTTGCTGTCCTCGACGCGCCTGCGTCCGACGAACAGCACCGACGCAAGCGCCGCCATTCCCGCGATGTTGTGAACCACGATCCCGCCCGCGAAGTCGAGCACCCCGAGCTTCGCCAGCAGGCCGCCGCCCCACACCATGTGAACGAACGGGAAGTAGACGAGAAGCAGCCACGCGACCAGGAAGATGAGGTAGGCGGGGAAACGGACGCGGTTGGAGAATGCGCCGGTGATCAACGCGGGTGTGATGATGGCGAACATCATCTGATACGCGATGAAGACATATAGCGGGATGTGTCCGGCGCCGAAGGGCGTGCTCGGGTCTATGCCTCTCAGAAACGCCATGTCGAGGTTGCCGATGAACCCACCCTCGCCGCCGCTGAAACAGAGCGAATACCCGACGGCGAACCAGAGGATCGTGGTGATGCCCATCGAGACGAAGCTCTGGATCATGATAGACAGCACGTTCTTTCGCCCGACCAGTCCGCCGTAGAAGAACGCCAGGCCGGGGGTCATCAGCATCACGAGACTTGTCGCAAGAAGCATGAATGCGGTGTTGCCTGTGTCGAACATGAGCGTCTCCTCAGTGGACTGCGTTGGGCCGCTGTTTCCTGGCACCCTATGCTAGGCCTCCGCTAGGGCCGGGGCAACGGGAAACCGAAGGGAGAGCGGGTACTCCGCTGCGCGTATCCGTATGTCCGGATGGCACGTGGATTGCAGTCTGCCGTCATAGTGGCCGTCGCTCAGAAGGCGTCGGCGTTTGCGTCGTGTCGCACCGAACCGGAGGACCTTGATGCTCTCAGGCAAGCGCCCCACAAGAGCGGTATCACTTCTCCTCGCCGTACCCATCGTCCTGGCGGCCGGTTTCTGGTTCCACCGGGCCGAGGAGCGCGAGATGAGGTCGGAGATCGACGAGGGGCTTCATACGATCGCGCAGCTCAAGGCCGAGCAGCTCGAGGCGTGGCGGAGGGAGAGGTTGGGCGACGCGGCGGTTCTGGCCGAGAACGCGTTCCTGGTGCGGGCGGTTGACGAGTGGCTGCGCGACCCGCGGCCGGAGGGCGAGCACGACATAGCCGCGATTCTCGAGAGCGTTTCCGCCAACTACGGGTATGCCGACGTGGCCGTCGTGTCTCCAGACGGCAACATTCTCCTGAGCGTGAACGGGGCGCAGGATGTCAGGGAGGCAGAGGTGGTGCACGACGTGTCGGGCGCGGTTGCCGACGGCCGTCCTCACCTGGCCGACATGCACAATGGCGAGATTCTCGGACGGCCACACATGGCCGCGGTAGCTCCTCTCGTCGTCAGAGACGGCGACGAAGAGCGTACGGTGGCGGCCGTCCTGCTCGTCTGCGACGCTCGAACGATGCTTGATCCCATTCTCAGATTCTGGCCTACCGACAGCGAGACAGCGGAGACGCTGCTCGTCCGTCGGGAGGGCGACGACGTGGTGTTCCTGAACGACCCGAGGCGCATGTCGGGAGCGGCGCTCAAGCTCCAGTTTCCGGTGACGCGTGATGATCTTCCTTCCGTTGCGGGCGTCAAAGGGCTCTACGGCGTCGTCGAAGGGCGAGACTATCGCGGCGTGGACGTCATCGCGGATGCGCTACCGGTCCCCGATTCGCCCTGGACGGTCGTCGCCAAGATCGACGCCGCCGAGGCGTTGGCACCCCTTCGTACGAGATCTGCCGTGACGACGGTCATCGTTCTTGCCGCCGTGTCGGTCCTGCTTGCAGCGGTCATGGCGGTTTGGAGCAGGGATCAGAAGCACAAGTATGAGGCTCTGTACCTCTCCGAGGCCGCTCTCAAGGCGAGCGAAGAACGCTTCGGCATTACGCTCCGGAGCATCGGTGACGCCGTCATCACGACGGACGACGGCGGCAACATCACGTTCTTGAACCACGTAGCGGAGGACTTGACCGGGTGGACGTCGGAAGAGGCGGAGGGCAGACCCTTAGGCGAGGTCTTCGAGGTGATCAACGAGACCACTCACGAGGCGGTGGAGAACCCCGCGATGAAGGTGTTGCGCGATGGGATCATCGTCGGTCTCGCCAATCACACGCTCCTGATCTCCCGGGACGGTACCGAGCATCCGATCGCGGATAGCGGGGCTCCCATCCGCGACGGCGACAACGTCGTCGGCGTGGTCCTCGTGTTCCGCGACACCACCGAGGAGCGCGAGGCGGAGCGGAGACTTGAAGAGAGCCTGAAGAGGCAGGAACACCTCGTCTCGGTGCTTCGTGCGATAAGAGACGTGAACCAGCTGATCACTCGCGAGGACGACCGCGAGAAGCTGGTCCAGGGTGCGTGCGATTGCATGACCGGGGTGCTGGGGCACGGCAGCGCCAGGATCATGTTGCTCGGCGCAGACGGTAGCATCGAGGGTATGGGCTACTCGGGTGACCCGGCAGTACTGGAGCAGCTGCGGGAGGTCGTCGAGAGCGGTGAGATGCCGCCGTGCGCGAAGCAGATACTTGCCTCGGAGGGCGTCACCGTCGTGTCGGACTCGCCGCATGCCTGCTCCGGAGTTCTGGACGGCGGGGGAAGTCACGAGGCTGCTCTTGGAACTCGGCTCGAGTTCAAGGACCGTCTGTATGGCCTCATTGCCACGTCCGTCCCGGCAGAGTATGCGGAGGATGATGATGAACGGGGGCTGTTTGCCGAGGTCGCGGGCGACATCGCCTTCGCTCTCTGGAAGATAGAGAGCGCACAGCGCAGGCACGAGGTCGAACAGAAGTACAGCGCGGCTCTTGCGACGACCAGCGATGCCGTCGTCATGGTGGACGGAGACGCCAGGATCGTGATGTTCAATCCGGGTGCCGAGAGACTTCTGGGGTACTCGTCGGAGGAAGTGCTCGGAAAGTCCGTCATCATGTTCACGCCGGACGACAAGCAGAGCGAGATGCAGATGGTACTCGAGGCGACGCGCGCCGGCACGGTCTCCCAGCGATTGGAGACCGAGCGAATCACAAAGGATGGAAGGAGAGTGCCGGTCGAGATAGCGGTCAACTCGCAGACAGATGAAGACGGTCGACCGGTTGGATCGGTGGAGGTGCTCAGAGACATCACGGAACGTCAGGAGGCAGAGCGCGCTCTCGTCGAGAGCCGACGGATCCTCAACGACACAGGAAGACTTGCGGCCGTAGGAGGCTGGGAGTTCGACGTCGAGACCGGCGCCGTCACATGGACGGACGTGCTGTTCGACGTGCTCGAGATAGAGTGGAGTCCCAGGGCACCGGCCTTCGAGAAGCACCTCGACTCATACCTCCCCGAGTCCCGCGAGGCACTCGAGCGCGCTCATCATCGGGCGCTCGATGAGGGGGTGTCGTTCGACCTGGAACTACAACTCCGTACGCCCAAGCGCGGAGTCATATGGTGCCGGGCCTGTGGCGAGCCGGTAGTCGTCGGAGGCAAGACCGCGAAGCTTCGCGGTACATACCAGGACATCACCGTTCGCAAGGAAGCGGAGCTTGACCTCGAGCGGGCGCTTGTCGAGACGCGAAAGCGCGAGGACGAGACGCGGGCACTGCTCGATGGCGCCAGAACCGTGCTCAAGTCCTCGTCCCTTGAGGACTCCACCAGAGCCATATTCGATCGAGCGAGGGAGGCCACCGGCGCGGCCTCGGGTTTCGTGATGCTGCTCAATGACGATGGGTCGGAGCGCAAGGTGCTGTTCATCGAGACCGGAGACCCGTCTCGCGACGCGGAGGCCGCGCCGCCCAGGCTCCCGAATGGTCTGCGTGAGCACCTGCGGCGAGACGGTACAGCCGTCTTCGAGAACGATTTCATGAGCAGCGAGTGGGCCCAGGGCATGCCTCCCGGCCGCATCGAGCTGCGCAATATTCTCCTAGCACCGTTGGCAGTAGGGGGGAGCGTCGTAGGAGTCATGGGGCTCGCCAACAAACCCGGCGGCTTCGATGACAACGACGCGGGCGTGTCCGAAGCCTTCGGGAACCTCGCGGCAGTGGCTCTGGAGCGTTCCATGTCGATCGAGCAGCTGCGTGAGAGCGAGGAGAAGTACAGGCTGCTTGCAGACAACGTCGCCGACTGCATATGGGTGGCGAGCATGGACGGTATTCTCGAGTACATAAACCCCACGTGCGGGGTCCTGTTCGGGTACACACCGGAGGAGATGATCGGAAAGCCGGTCGATGCCTACTGCGACGAGGAGAACTCGAGGAAGATGGTGGAAGCGATCGGCGATGCGATCTCACGGTTGCCCGACACCTCATCGACGACGCTTGAAACGCAGTTTCTCAGGAAGGACGGCACCATGGTCGACGTCGAGGTGAGGGGACGTGTGTTGCTGGATGAGGGCGGACGGCCGAGGAAGCTGCAGGGCGTGACCAGGGACATCACCGAGCGCAAGGTTGCCCAGGCCGAGCAGGAGAGACTCCAGACACAGCTGGCTCAGTCGCAGAAGATGGAGTCAGTGGGGCAGCTCGCCGGCGGAGTTGCGCACGACTTCAACAATATGCTGCAGGTGATACTGGGCAACTCAGAACTGGCTCTCATGAAGGTTGCGTCCGACGACGCTCTTCATAGTGACCTCGACCAGATACACTCGGCCGCCGAGCGTTCGGCCGATCTCACGCGACAGCTGCTCGCCTTCGCGCGCAAGCAGACTGTCGCTCCCCGCGTGATGGACCTGAACGGCACCGTGGGCGGGATGCTCAAGATGCTGCAGCGTCTGATCGGCGAGGACATAGACCTCACGTGGTCACCTGCGTCGAAGCTCTGGCCCGTCAAGCTCGATCCGTCGCAGGTCGACCAGATCCTGGCGAACCTGTGCGTGAACGCGCGGGACGCCATTGGCGGCGTCGGCAAGGTCATCATCAGCACGGCCAACGTCGAAGTAGAGCCGGGAGCGGACTCGTGGTTCGTGGACGGTCCCCCGCGCGGGTCGTACGTCACGCTATCCGTGACGGACACCGGGAAGGGCATGGATCGGGAGACGATGGACAGGATCTTTGATCCGTTCTTCACAACGAAGCCGGTGGGTCACGGAACGGGCCTTGGCCTCTCGACGGTGTACGGCATCGTGAGGCAGAACGACGGGAACGTGCAGGTCTCCAGCGAGAAGGGGCAGGGGACGACGTTCACCGTCTTCCTCCCGCGGTACGAAGGCTCGTTGGATGAGATCACGGAGGAGAGGTCACAGACCATGGCGTCCGCCGCCGGCGAGACAGTTCTGGTCGTCGAGGACGAGTCGGCGATACTGGACTTGTGTTCGTCCGTGCTGAGTCAGCTCGGGTACCACGTGCTGACGGATCGCACGCCCGCCGAGGCGCTGGTCACGGAGGCCATGCATCAGGGACAGATAGACCTCCTGATCACCGACGTCATCATGCCCGACATGAACGGAAGAGAGCTGGCGAAGCGCATAATCACGCATCGTCCCAACATCAGCGTGCTGTACATGTCGGGTTACACGGCCGACGTCATATCGCGGCGCGGCGTACTGGAGGATGGTGTCAGCTTCCTTCAGAAGCCCTTCTCGGTAGGCTCTATCGCCGCAAAGGTCAGAGAAGCGCTGGCGTCCTCCGTGCACTCCCAGGACGCACCCTCATAATGCCCACCCTCATAGTGCCCACCCATAGGGGGGCACTCGCTCGTTCAGTGCCCTCGTGGGCTGGACCTACTCAACCAGAGCTTCCATGTCGGGCGTGATGACGACGTCGATACGCCGGTTGCGTGCGCGCCCGTCCGCGGTCTCGTTGTTCGCGATGGGCTCGGACTCGCCGCGACCAACTGCGGTCACGCGCTCCGGGTCGATGCGCATGTTGGCGAGCAGGTACTCGCGCACGGCCGCCGCCCGGTCCTCCGACAGCGTGAGGTTCATCTCGTCCGTTCCGTACGAGTCGGTGTGACCCTCGACCAGGAGCGAGCAGCCCGGGAACAGGTTGACCGCGTCCTGGACCTTCGTGAGAAGCGAGAAGTACTGCGGCTGGATAACCGCCTTGCCCGAGTCGAATTGGAGCCCGACGACTCGTACGATGACGTCGTTGCCCTCCCTCAGCACACGCGCCTCGCTTGTGTCGAACATCTTCTGAATGCGGTCGAACCGCTCGCGAACGGCCGCCTCGGCCTCCATCCTGCGCTGGAGCGCCTGGTGCTCCTCCGACGCGCCGCCCAGTTCCTCCTCGAGGCCGGCTATCTGCCCCTCGAGCTCCTCGACCGCGCGTTCTCTCTCGGCAAGCGCCGACCGGAGAGCCTCGTTGTCGGCCCGGAGTCCCTCGAACCTCTGGATGATGGTGTTCGTCGTCAGTTCGTACCCGTCGCTGAAACGCGGGACGATGTCGATCGTGCCGGAGATCGCTTCCAGGGGACGCTCGGAGTCGAGCACGATCTGCTCGACTGTGGCTTCGTCGGCGTCCACGCCCCTCGCTAGTTCAGCGATACGGAAGGCGTGGTTGGCCTCGTACTTCGCCTCGCTCGCCAGAGTCCGCGGCAGATCGGTGTCGTAGCGGTCCTTCTCGATTGCGGCCTCGGCCTGTGAGAGCAGGTCCTGCGAGCGTGCGAGGGTCTCGGGCGCGTACCTTTCGGTCCTGTCCTTCCTGGCCCTCTCGAGGAGCGCTCGGGTCTCGTCGAAAAAGTTGGACTTGATGGCGTTCAGCTCGGCGTCCCGGAAGAGCGGCACGGCTTCCTCCGCGCGCTTCTTCGCTCTGTTGACGTTGCCGCCTTCGAGCGAGCGAGCCGCCTCACCGAATCTCTGCTCCGCCTTCTCCCACAACTCCGCCGCGTACCTTGCGGCCTCCGCGGTCTCCGCGTCGTCGCGCGCGCCAATCGCGTCCGCGAGAGTGACCTTCGCGAGTTTGGTCGCCTCGATCGCGGCCTTGAAACTCTCGACCGCATCGGCCAGATCCTCCTGAATGCTCTCGATGTCTCTCCCTCGCTCCAGGTGGTCCTCAGCACGGTCGTAGAGCTTCTGCGCATCCTCGAAGCTGTCCGGGGCCAGGACGTCGGCGCGGGCCTCGATGGCCGCGTCCCTGAAGCTGTCCGCGGTAGAGAAGAGGTCGGCTCTCAGGTCCTGGGCTGCCGCAGGGGCGCTCAAGGCGATACTACCGAGCAACGTGACGGCAAGCGACACAACGAGAGCGGCGGCCTGCAGCCTTGCCCGCGCCTCGCTGGGGCTGTTACGGCGGTCGAGCAACATGCTTGTGCTCCTTCCGGGTGCCTGTGGCGGTCGACTAGCGTATGCGAACCACGTGGGTGGATTCTTCTACGGCGGCCCGGCGTTCGCAAGCGGAATCAGACAAGGGGGCCGCATGGCCCGCCTCACGCGGCCAACCGGCGGTCAGGCCGTCGCACCTGCCACGCCCCTCATTCTGTGCTATAATAGAAGAACGGGAATACTGCGGGCCGCGTCGAAAACCGGGCATCGGCGAGATCGACGTGTGCCTCTACGAAACAGCGGGAGCGACACCATGCGCAGGACATCAGTCCGGACGGCGGTTGCCGCACTGGCCCTGGCGGCCCTAATGGCGGCGCCGGCCTATTCGAACGTGCTCATATCCGAGATGTGCGACCCGCATCTCAACTACCTCACCGACCGGTTCATCGAGATCTACAATCCGGGACCTGAGGCCGTGGACCTTACGGACTGGTCCCTCGTCGCGGTCGGCAACGGCGGCGACATCTTCACCTGGCCACTCTCCGGGACGATAGCCGCCGGCCAGGCCCTGGTAGCCGGCGACTACACCACGGTCGTGCCCTTCCAGGTCGACTTTCCCGAAGAGGCGTGGTCGAGCAACAACAGCCTCTGGAACGGGAAGGTGGGGGACGGGGCGAAGCTCTTGAACGCCAGTTCCATCGTGATCGACTACGCCGTCGTTGACGGCACGGCGTTCGAGAACGAGGACTACAACCGCAACTACGGCGTGGTGCAGCCCTCGACCGCCTACGACCCGTCCGAGTGGACGGCGACGCCCGCGGAATACCCGACGGACGGCACCCCGGGCACGCACTACTCGGCGCCGCCGACCCCGGGCCCCACGGTGACGAACATCGTCACCGAGCCCGACGCTCCGCTGGCGGGCGAGACCGTTGACGTTTACGCCGTAGTGACCGACACGGTCGCCATCGGCACGGTCTCCCTCTTCTGGGGCACCTCCCAGTTCAGCCTTCCGAACGAGATAACGATGTCGCTCGATTCGGGAGACACCTACGTCACCGATTCGCAGATACCTGCCCAGACCTCTGGGACGACCGTCTACTTCGAGATACATGCCGCGAACGTCCTTCCCGGGACTACGGTCACTGACGTCGACAGCTACTCGCTTCCGTTCGTAGCGTCGATCTCCGAGATCCAGGGCACGGGCTCAGACTCACCCTACGAGGGCTACGCGGTCATCACGCACGGCGTCGTGACCGGCAACTACGGGACCTACTTCACCGTGCAGGACGGGAGCGGCGCCCGTTCCGGTGTGTGGGCGCGCGCGCTGTCGGCGCCCGCGGTCGGCGACTCCGTCACCATCAGGGGCACCGTGAGCGAGACCTACGGCGTCTCGTACATAGGCACCACGGTCGTGATCGGCGTCACCGTCGAGGCCACGATGGCGGGCGCGGCGCTCCCCGCGGCCGCGTCGGTGTCGACCGTTGCCGCATCCGCTGAGGACTACGAGGGAGTGCTTGTCGTCGTGGATGACGCGACGTGCACGGACGCGGACATCGGCGGCGGCGCGTGGGCGGTCGACGACGGGAGCGGAGAGGCCAGGGTGGGCGACCTCGGGCTGAGCTACACTCCCTACCTCGGTACGACCTACGGCGTCACGGGCCCCGTGATCTACGTCGACGGCGGGTTCGCGATCGAGCCTCGCAGTGCCGGCGACGTGGTCTGGACGGGGGACACCGTCGCGCCTTCGATCTATCAGGCATACACGGAGACGGAGACGAGCGTCCTCATCACCTTCTCCGAGCCCGTGGACGAGACCTCAGGCGAGACGGCCGCGAACTACACCATAGACGGGCTCATGGTCTACGACGCCGAACGCGACGTGTCGCACTTCGACGAGGTCCTGCTCACTGTCAGTGCGATGACGGCCGGCGAGTACACGCTCGTCGTGCACGGCGTGGAGGACCTCCATTCGAACGCGGCAGACGGAGTCGTATACGACTTCGACTACGTGGATGTCTCGATACCGTCAGGTTACTACGACGCCGCCGAGGGCCTGGCGGGAGACGACCTCCGCGCGGCCCTGCACGGGATCATCGACGACCACACCGTGCTTCCGTACACGTACTCGTGGGAGGCCTTCTACACGACCGACGACAAGCCGAACGGCAAGGTCTGGGACATGTACTCGGACGTGCCCGGCGGCACTCCGCCGTACGAGTACACGTTCGGCGTCGACCAGGGCGGCGTGGGCGGCGTCGAGGGAACGGGCTACAACAGGGAACACGCTTGGCCGTCGAGCTGGTCCGGCGACGAGCTGCTTCCCAAGTACTCCGATCTGCATACGATCTATCCGACCGACAACTACGTCAACAATCAGCGGGGCAACTACCCGTACGGCGAGGTCGACTCGCCGACATGGACGTCACTGAACGGAAGCAAGCTGGGCAACTGCACGTATCCAGGGTACTCGGGCATGGCCTTCGAGCCCATCGACGAGTACAAGGGCGACTTCGCCCGCACGTACTTCTACGTGACAGTCCGGTACTACACCGAGGACGCCGCGTGGACCACGAGCCCGATGACCGACGGCGCGGACATCCTGCCCTGGGCGGTCAACATGCTGCTCGACTGGCACGAGGCCGACCCGGTCAGCCGCAAGGAACTCGAGCGCAACGGCGAGATCTACGGGATGCAGGGCAACAGGAACCCGTTCATCGACCGGCCCGAGTTCGCCGACCTCATGTACCAGGCGGCCGGCGTGGATGACGAGCCGATGCCCGCGTTCGCGCTGGGACAGAGTTCGCCCAACCCGGCCACGCTCTCTTCGACGATCAGCTTCACCGTGCCGTCCCGAACGGACGTCCGCCTGAGCGTCTACGACGTCGCGGGAAGGCTCGTCCGCGTTCTGGCCGACAGGGACTTCAGGGCGGGCGACCACGAGGTTTCGTGGGACGGGATGGACTCATCGGGTCGCCGCGTCGCGGCGGGAGTCTACTTCTACTCGATGGACGCCGGCGAGTACAGCGCCGCCAGAAAGATGGTCCTCCTGCGGTAGGCAGGGGACCGGCGGCGGCATGGACGGGGCGCGCAACGGCGCCCCGTCTTGCTTCTCCTGCCCGGTGGGCGCGACAGAATTGTTCCTTGCGGTGCACAGGTTGTGGAGCGACAATCGCGGATCGAGAGTGTCGGGTTCCCGTTCCTCTTATCGATACAAGAAGGTCCGCCATGCGAGCTGTTGCCGCAGTAGTGCTGCTCCTGGCCGCAACCGTGCTGTGTTCGGCGGATCCGGGCGCTGCCACTCCTCCGCCGATCACCGAAATGCAGGCACAGAGGCTCGGTCGAGTCGAGCTGGGCTCGCTTCCGCCGTGCTGAACCCACGCTCACGGTGGTCCGCACCGCTGTCCGTGCCGAAATCCAACGCGGAGCGTCCGCCATTGCCGGGACCTCGAATCAGGACACTGACAGCTCTGGCGGCCTCGGCCATCGTTCTGACGTCTCTCGGCGGCGCTTCCGCCGCCGGCTCGGTTCTCGAATTGACTCCCGACGGGGCCTGGAGCTGGTTCTCCGGGCCCCGCGCTTCGTGTTTCGGCGACACGCTGGTTGCCGGATGGGTTACCCGCGACGGACGCCTGCAGGTGGGGGTGTGCGATCTCTCGTCCGGGGCGGTTGAGCGCCACGACGTCGTTCCGAACTTCGAGGCCGACGACCACTCGCATCCGATCGTGGTGAGGACTGGCGACGGGCGCTACACCGCGTTCTATTCGATCCACGCCGGAGCCAGCACCTTTCTCATGTACCGGGTGAGCGAGACGCCGGGTCGCATCGATTCGTGGCGAAGAGAGAGGAACATTACGACCAACACGCCCGGCTTCGGAGGCGTGACCTACCCGAACCTGTTCCCACTCCGCGGTTCGCGCGACAGGCTCCTCGCGTTCTGGCGCGGCGGCAACTGGAACCCAACGTACGATGTGCTGACCTATGACCACGAGATGCTCTCGTGGAGATCCGGCGCCGCGGCCCCGCTCATCCTGTGCGCCGGGGAGAGACCGTACGCGAAGTACGCGATGGACAGCACGGGCAAGGTGGGCGTGGCGTTCACCGACGGCCATCCCAGGGAGGTTCCGAACAACCTCTACTACGTTGCCGTAGAGTGGCAGTCTGAACGCGAAGGGGGAGGCTCGACGCTTGGTGCGCCCGACTTCCTGACCGCGGACGGCCGGACGATCCGGTCCGCGGAGTCGGGTCCACTCTCCGCGGAGGAGGCCGAGTTCGTCTTCGACAGAACGAGAACAGGCGGGGGCAACTGCTGGGTGTGGGATGTCGCGTTCGACGAGGACGACAGACCGGTCGTGGCGTATTCGGCGTTCGCGTCGAGGAACAACCATGAGTACCACGTCGCCTGGTACGACGGCGAATCCTGGGTCGACCACCTGCTGGTGCCCGACGCCGGCGGCTCGATCGCAGACACGACACAGGGGTACAACGAGTACTACTACTCGGGCGGCATCGCGCTCGATCCCAGGGGCCCCGGCACCGTCTACACGTCCGTCCGGAACGGCGCAGGCGGATGGGACGTAGCACAGTGGCGGACGCGCGACCGCGGGGTCTCCTGGGAGCGTCAGCCGGTCACCGAGAACTCGCCCGACAAGAACGTTCGCCCGGTCGTTCCCGTTGGACTGGCCACAGGCAGAGACGCCGTCCTCTGGATGAGCGGCGGCTACACGTACTACACCGACTACGATACCGCGGTCCTTCTCTGGAGGTATCCATGATGCTGTCGACGACAAGTGGCCGTGTCCCGTTCTTCCTGGCCCTCCTTCTGGCCGTCACACTGCTTCCCGCGGCGCAAGCAGGTGCGCAGACGGCCGCCGCGCTCGAGACGCCGCCCGAGCAGGGCTCTCTGTCAGCCAACGTCTATCTCCAAACGTCGGCTGAGTACCGGGCCTGCTGCCTCGGCATCTACGCCGGCGCGACGCTCAGGCTTGAGGAGATGTTGGAGGACGCGGACCCGTCGCCCACGAGTCCCGCCGTCGTGATGGACATAGACGAGACCGTTCTCGACAACTCCACGTTCCAGACCTTCCTCTACGTGAACGGGCTCGACTACTCCGACGAGCTGTGGGAGCGGTTCGAGCGCGAAGGAGTCGGCGAGGTCGGGCTCGTGCCCGGTGCGAAGGGGTTCATCGAGCGGGCGGAGTCGCTCGGCGTCACGGTCATCTATCTGTCCAACAGGAACGAGAGCAACCTGGAATGGACGGCGCAGGCCCTCGAGCGCGTCGGCCTGGGTTCCGAGGGGCTGCGAGAGCGCCTTTATCTGAGACCGGCTGGAGCGTCCTCGGACAAGTCGCCGCGGCGCGATGAGGTGGCCGCGCGTTACAACGTCCTCATGTACTTCGGGGACAACCTGAGAGATTTCTCCGAAGTGTTCGCCGCTCCGCGGCTTTCTTCTGACGCGTCGGAGCAGGACTACCTCGACGCGATCGGTGCGCGGGCGGACGAGGTCGATGCGGCCTCCTGCCACTGGGGCGTCGACTGGTTCGCGCTGCCGAACCCCATCTACGGTGAGTGGGAGAAGCTGGAGGGCAAGCGTCCTGCGGACGTGCTGCGCCCCTCCGAGATGGCCCCCTGACGGGCGCTCCCGGAAGGGCGCTGAGACGGCGAAGACGCCGCCGACCTCGGCGACGTCGTCCTGCTACCTGAGCAGCACGAGCTTCGCCGATGCCTCGTCCCGTCCCGTCGAAAGCCTGAGGAAGTAGACGCCGGAGGCGGCCTGACCACCCTCGTCGCTCCTTCCGTTCCACACGGCGCTGTGACTGCCGGCCGCCACGTCGCGGTCGACGAGCGTCGTCACCAACCTGCCCGAGACGTCGTAGACCCTGAGGTCCACGTGTCCCGCCTGAGGCATCGTGAACGTGAGCCGGGCACCTGGCCCGGAGGGGTTGGCGGGCGTCTGCAGCGCGAGCGCGCCTCCACCGTGCTGAACGCCGGTGGTCACCTCGTTGGCGTTCTTCAGGACCCAGTCGGCAGGGTCGAAGTTTACGTCGGTCGGTAGGTCGTCGACCGAGAAGAAGAAGTCCTGGCTCCACTGGTCGTTCCAGATCGTGACGAACGTGTCGCCCGTCGCGGTCTCGACCTGGATGTCGATGGGCATCGTGAACAGCCCGGCGTCCGACTGCACCTGGTCGACGTGCAGCATCACCTCGTAGGGCGGGCCCTGGTCGCTTGCGACCCACGACCACTCGTAGTCGGGTCGGTTCTCACCGTAGATCCATTCCTGGAAGAACCAGTCCATGCTCGAGCCGTACTTGGCCTCGCAGTATGACTGGAACTCCGCGGTCGTGGCCGTGCCGTACGAGTTGTCGGTGCCGTACGAATCCAGAACGTCGAAGAGGGACTCCGCCGGGAAGTCCGTGTTAGGCGGCGCGCCGTCCGCGAGCGCCAGGACACGTCTCAGCATGTGCAGCACAAGCGCGCCCTTGTCGTAGACCGTCCGGTTGAAGGTTGCGTCGGGGTGGTAGATGGGGCCGTCGAAGTAGCCGTAGTAGTCGTAGCCGTCCACGTAGTCGTGGTACTCCTGTGAGCCTCCGAGGCTCTCGAACCAGAGCGCCTCCGAGTAGCTCGCGAACCCCTCGTTCAGCCAGACGTCATCCCAGGTCTCGCAGGTGACCCAGTCGCCCCACCACTGATGTGACAGCTCGTGCACGAGGATCCAGTCGTAGTAATGGTCGCCGCGTATGAGCACCCTGCCGTAGCTGGTGCAGGTCTGGTGCTCCATCGCCCCGCCCCACGGGAATATCGCGTGACCGTACTTCTCCTCGACGAACGGGTACTCGCCGTACATTCCGGCGAACGCCCCGATGGCGGCGGCCGTAATGTCCAGGTCCTCCTGTGCCGCGGCAAGGATCTCGGGATACACGTAATTCTCTATCGGCATCGTGCCGCGGGAGTAGACGTAATAGTCGGTCCAGTGCGAGTAGTTCGATATGGCGACCGAGATCAGGTACGTGGTTATCGGGTAGTCCTCGACCCACGTGTAGGTCTTGGTGGAGCCATTGTCGGTGACCGAATCGAGCAACCCGTTTGAGACCGCTGTCAGCGCGTCGTCGACCGTGATCGCCACGCGAGCGGAGTCCGCCTTGTCGGCCGGCGTGTCCTTGCACGGCCACCACTGCCGCGCTCCGCTGGGCTCGGACAGACTCGAGACGATCGGGTATCCGCCACCGTGGGTGTCGAAGGTGAGAGCATCGTTGATGGGGAAACCGTGATAGAAGATCTCGAGTTCGAACAGCTGCCCGGTGTCGACCGTGCTTCCGAGGGTGACCGTCAGAATGTCGTTGTTGTGCGAGTAGGAGAGCGGCAGACCTTCCTGCGACATGACCGAGTCGACGGTCATGTTGTCGTAGAGGTCCAGGAGCACGGTCGTGAGGCCGTCGACGTTGCTCGTCGCCCTCATCGTGACCGAGCCCGCCACCGACCCGGCGCCGTCGTCGATCTCGATGTCCAGGAAGTAGTATCGGGCGTCGAAGTCCTCCTGGGTGGCGCGCGCGGCGTCCCACGGGGCCGAGAGGGCCTCCTGCAGCTCCTCGAACGCGGCCTGCTTGGGTTCCCACAGCACGTTCCTGGGGTCACCGGAGCCTCTGGAGCGGTCGTCGAAGTAGGCCGGACGGGCGGCGGCGGTGACAGCGGCTGCGGCCACGGCCAGAACGGCGATGGCGGCCACGAGTCCACGGCTGGCCGGGAAGAATGCACGTTGCATCGTTTCCTCCTGGAGCATCAGGACGGGGGCACCGTGGAATGTCGCGGCGCCTCAAATGGTGGAGTTCTGTGGTTCCATTATACCGCAATCCAGGCCAGAGGTCAAGAGCGACAACAGATTCTGTCGGACCGCGTCATAGTTCGGTAGTACGATGCTGCATGTCCCTCTAGGCCGCCCGGGGGAGGACCCAGCCATGGAGCTGATACTGCAGCCGTTTGCGGGCGGCCACGGTCGCTCACTGCGCGGCGCTGAGTCGAGTGCCGGCGCGCGGCGGGCACAGTCGGGGAGTCGATGATGCGGAGATTCATGCTGCCGGCGGTCGCCGTTGTCGTGGCGGTCGCGGTGATCGGATGCCAGAAGGCGGAGAAGCCGCCGGAGAAGCCGAAGGTAACGATACCAGCGGGGCAGGTGCTGGTCAGGGATGCCGATCTGCGGGACCTGTCCGGCCAGACCCGCGTGCACCTGCTCATGGCGCGCGACGCACTTCAGAAGCGGGACACGAAGATGGCCGCGGGCGAGCTGCGCACGGCGACCGCCTTCATGAGGCTGGAGCTTGCGCGGGGCAAGGCTCAAGGCAAGAAGGGGCTCAAGGCATCGATAGACGAACTCACGAAGCTCGCGGACGGTCTTGGCGGCGGCACCAAGATGGTAGTGAGCGATCTCAACGTTCCGGCAGCGCGTGCCGACTACGCTCTGGCGCTCCACCACTACTACGTCGCCGCCGCCGCGATAAAGGCGGGGGCGGACAAGAAGGCAGCCCACGACCTGACGGCATCGGTGCAGGAGGCCCAGGACGTCTTCAGGTGGGTGAAGAGGAAGCAGACCACCGAGGAGAAGGGCGCGGCCTCACAGGTCGAGGAACTGGCTGCCAAGATGGCCGGTGGAACCGCCGTCGGAGCTCAGGACGTCGACAGGGCCATGAGCGCGCTCAAGACGTACCTGGACGGTCTGTCAGCCACCGTGGAGCCCGCGAAGGGCGGCACGCCCGCTCAGGGGTAGGGCCGGGCCCTCTCGGGATGCCGACCTCACTAGCGCACGCGGACGACCCTGGACGCCGCTCCGGGGTCGTCCGTTGACGTGACTCAAGACGGTTGGCACGTGCGGCGCGCGACTGGTAGTATTCACCGGTCGCCTGAACCATCGGAGGGGGTACAAGTGTCAGAGCTGCGCCAGAACGCCGCAACGAAGGAGTGGGTCGTCATCGCGAGCGAGCGCGCGAAGCGGCCGGACGAATACTCGGAGAAGAAGTCGACGCTCACGGAGGACCATCCGGCGTGGGTCGCCGACTGCCCGTTCTGTCCGGGCAACGAGGAGCCCGACCTCGAGATATCGCGCGAGCCTGCGTCCGGCCCCTGGCAGCTGAGGGTCATCAAGAACAAGTTTCCCGCGCTCAGGGTGTCGGACGAACTGGTTCGGAACCCCGCGGGGACACGGCGCTCGATCTCCGGCTTCGGATACCACGAGGTCGTCGTGGAGTCGTCGGTGCACAATACCTGCCCGGCGCTCGAGAGCCCGGAAGAGGTCACCCGGGTCCTGTCGGCCTTCAGACGACGAGGCCGCAAGATGGCGGCCGACGAGCGCGTCGAACACGTCATCTACTTCAAGAACCACGGCGAGCGGGCCGGCACCTCCCTCGAGCATCCACACGCACAGATCGTGGGTGTGCCGGTCGTTCCGTACGAGATCCGCGCGCGCACGGAGGAGGCGCGCAGGCACTTCGACGACGACGGCACCTGCGTCTTCTGCGACATTCTGGAGGACGAGCTGCGTGACAAGAGCAGGTTGATCGTCCAGAGCGAACGTTTCGTGGCGTTCGTACCGTACGCGGCTCCGACGCCGTTCCACACCTGGATACTGCCGCGCCGGCACTCGCCGGACTTCCTCATGGTGTCCGATGCGGACCTCGAAGATCTCGGGCACGTGCTTCACACGGTGCTGCGCAAGCTGTACGTTGGACTCCACGACCCGGACTACAACTACATCATCCGCTCCGCGGCGATGCAGGACAGGGAACAGGACTACCTCCACTGGTACATGTCGATCATCCCGCGCGTCGCCCGCTCTGCGGGGTTCGAACTCGGCAGCGGCATGTTCATCAACACGGCCAGGCCCGAGGACAGCGCTGAGTTCCTGAGGAACGTTAAGGAAGGGTGATCGGGCAGCGGCACCCAGACGATGGGCGAACCGGCGCGGGGTCCTGAGCACGCCCGGGGGCTCAGTCGCAGCGCCGCCCGGCGGCCAGTCCCAGAGGCAGCTCCAGCCCGCACGACAGGAGAAGTCTCTCGTCGCTCAGAACGCGGCGTGATTCGCCGTCCGCGACGGCCCGTCCTCTCTCGAGCACGAGCACGCGGTCGCACAGGTCGAGCGCCATGTCCAGGTCGTGCGTGGCAATGACCTTCGTGTGGTCGAGTCCCCTCAACAGGTCGATCAGCCGCCGTCTCGCGCCCGGGTCGAGTCCGGACCCGGGCTCGTCCATTACCATGATAGACGGGTCCATCGACAGCACGGTCGCTATTGCGACCGCGCGTTTCTCGCCGCCCGACAGGTGGTACGGCGCGCGCGACGCGAGGTGCGCGGCGCCGACCCGTTCGAGCGCCTCGTTCGCCCGCTCGACCGCCGCCTCGGGCGCCAGGCCCATGTTGAGCGGCCCGAACGCGACGTCCTGCAGCGCGGTCGGCATGAAGAGCTGGTCGTCCGAGTTCTGGAAGAGCATCCCGACCATGCGGCGGACCTCACTCAGGTTGGCTCTTTTGACCTTCGAGCCCTCGACGCTCACCGTGCCCTCGCGTGGCACCAGGTAGCCGTTGAGATGGAGGAGAAGCGTCGACTTGCCCGCTCCGTTCGCGCCAACGACCGCGAGCGACTCGCCGCGCGTTACGTCGAACGACACCTCCTCGAGCGCCCTGCTGCCGTCCGGGTAGGTGAAGGAGAGGCCCCTGATCTCCAGGGCAGGGGATGCCCCGCTCCGCTCGCGGGAACCGCCGGGGCCGTCGCTCTCTCTCATCCCATCATCCCCCTCACAAGGTTTCCCAGCATCGCCGGCAGGTCCCAGACGCGCATGGCGACGAACGCAGCCGACCAGCCGAGCCCGAACGCCAGGTCCGAGCGCCGCAGCTCGAGTCGGTTCAAGAGGCGCACCTCGCCCGTGAAACCTCTGCTACGCATCGCGCCGTGTATCCTGTCGCCCCGGTCGATGGTACGAAGCAACATGTGTCCCGTGATCGAGGCGAACGTCTTCATGTCCCTGCCCCTGCGTCCGAACGAACGGAGGTCCCTCGCGCGCGCGACGCGCGACGCCTCGTCGGCCAGGACGAAGATGTAGCGGTAGAGGAGGAGCAGCTGCACGACCATGACCTCGGGAACTCCGAGCTTCCGAAGGCCCACACACAAGCCCTCAAAGCTCGTCACCCCGACGAGTACGATGGTCGTCCCAACCGTGAGCGCGAAACGCACGAGCACCGACGTGAACGAGAGGACGCCCGCGCTCAGCACGACTGGGCCCGCGGCGAAGGCCGCCGACCGTTCGATGAAGAGGCTCGGGAGCGCTACGAGCAGCGCGAAGGGAGAGACAAGAGCGGCCTTCCTCGCCACGTACCCCATCGGGATGCCGCCCAGCGACGCCATCGCCAGGGGGTAGAGCACAAACGGCAGGAGCGCGGAGATCTCGTATCGTTCGAAGGAGAGCACGCACGTCAGGAAGACGGCGGTCGCCACGAGCTTGGCGCGCGGGTCGACGCGATGGACCGTCGTTTCGCGCAGCGCCATCGCGTCCAGGTTCCTGATGTCACCGAGAGCAGCTTCGATTCCTCTCATGGGTACCGTCAGGCAATGTCCTCTCCGGCAGTGGTCGTCACGAGTTTGCCGTGCTTGACTCCCTTCATGCCGATCAGGTGGTCCGCGAGCGTCCGCACTTCGCCTGCCTTGCCCCGCACGACGATGACCTCGAGGCAGTCCCTCGGGTTCAGGTGGACGTGGAGCACCGAGATCACCGCGTCGTGATGACCGTGCTGGTGCTCCGTCAGCCTGTCGGAGACGCCGCGCATGTGATGGTCGTAGACGATGGTGACGGTTCCCACGATCTCCTCGTTCCCCCGCGCGGACGCGTCCTCGACCAGGGCTCCCCTCACGAGGTCACGTATGGCTTCGGAGCGGTTGTCGTAGCCCTTGCGCTCCATCAGGGCGTCGAACTTCCTCAAGAGCTTCGCGTCCATCGATATCCCGAAACGGGCCAGCTCGTTCATCCCGCCTCCCCGTAGCACGAACCGAAGAATCTTGCTATCCGACTTCCGGCGTGTTACTCTTCCTCAATATGGTAACACGGCACGGCCACGGGAGGTAGCACAGATGCACATGGCAGACGCGCTTCTTTCGCCGGGTGTAGGAGCAACGATGTGGGCGCTGGCGGGCGGAGCGATCGCCTACGCCGCACGGAAGGTGCGCTCGAGGCTGGACGAGTCGCTCGTGCCGCTCATGGGAGTGCTAGGGGCGTTCGTCTTCGCGGCGCAGATGATCAACTTCACGATACCGGGCACCGGGTCGAGCGGTCACCTCGGAGGAGGGATGCTGCTGGCCATCCTGTTGGGGCCCGAGGCTGCATTCCTCGTGATCGCCTCCGTGCTCTCGGTGCAGGCGTTCTTCTTCGCCGACGGCGGTCTGCTTGCTCTCGGGGCCAACATCTTCAACATGGGCGTCCTTCCGTGCTTCGTCGCGTACCCGCTCCTCTACAGGCCACTCGCGGGGCGTGACACCGCGCCGCGCCGCATGGCCGTGGCCTCGGTGATCGCGTCGGTCGCAGCGCTCGAGCTGGGTGCGTCGGGCGTCGTGTTGGAGACCGTGTGGTCGGGCATCACGAGTCTGCCGTTCGCCTCGTTCGCTCTTCTCATGCTGCCGGTGCACCTGGCCATCGGCATCGTTGAGGGTCTCGTGACCGCGGCCGTCGTCACGTTTGTCTGGCGGGCGAGGCCCGAGATCCTGTCGCGCGGCCACGTTCCCGGTGGGATGCCGTCCCTCAGGAAGGTGATGGTCGGTCTGGCCGCCGCGACACTCGTTGCGGGCGCCGTGCTTTCGTGGTTCGCTTCAGCCCACCCGGATGGGTTAGAATGGTCGGTGGCAGGCGTCACCGGGTCAGAGGAACTCGCGGCGCCGCCCGACGGAAGTCACGTGGCCTTGGGCGCCCTGCAGGAGAGGATGTCCTTCTTGCCGGATTACGGGTTCCGCCGGGCCTCGGCCGATGTGGAAGAGGATGCCGAATCCTCGTGGCCGGCGGTCGACGCGGGGACCAGCGTCTCCGGCGTCCTGGGCGGCGCAATGACTCTGGCGCTCGCGGGGATCGTGGCCTTCATCCTGAGAAGGAGGGCCTCAGCATGGAACTCACGCTCACCATCCTGATAGGGATCGGCCTGGCAGCGGCATGCGGGTATCGAGTCTTCGTCCCGTTCCTCGTGCTCAGCATCGCCGCCGTGAGCGGCCATGTTACCCTCTCTCACGGCTTCGAGTGGATAGGGACGCCGCCCGCGCTCATCGCCTTCGCGATCGCCACCGCTCTCGAGGTTCTTGCCTACTACATACCGTGGCTCGACAACGTGCTGGACGCGGCCGCCACGCCGGCGGCCGTCGTCGCCGGCGTCGTGATAGCCGCGTCCGTGGTGACCGATGTCTCGCCGTTTCTAAGATGGACGCTCGCGGTGATAGCGGGGGGGGGAGCGGCGGCGGCCGTTCAGGCCACGACCGTCGCGGTGCGTGGCGCGTCGACCGTCACCACGGGAGGCGTGGGCAACCCGGTCGTATCGACAGGGGAACTCGGCGGCTCGGTCGTCACGTCGGTACTGTCGATCGCCGTTCCGGTCGTCGCAGTGGCGCTCGTGATCGTGTTGCTTGTCGTGATCGTGCGCGTGACGCGCGGGCTTCGCCGCCGTCGCTGCGCGCCCGGCGTCACATCCCCGTGACCTCGAGCCTTCCGTCCGGGGCTTCCGGATTCAACACGCCCTCGTTCCCCACGATCTCCTCGAGTATCGAGTAGAAGGTCGAGTACGTGTTCTCCATGTCCCTGCCGTACTTGCCGAACCAGAAGTAGCCGTCTCCGTCCTTGTTGACGATGAAGCTGTTGCTGAGGACGCGGTAATCGCGGTCGTCCTCCAGCGGCTGCCAGCTCCCGTCCGGGCCCTCGACCTCCACGCTGGTGACCCTCTCGCCGGGCACGGCGACGACCCATCCACCGGAACCGTCCTGCTCGATCTCCTGAGCGGTTCGCGACATGTCTATCGCGTACCTCATGCCCGAGACGTGCATGAGGCCGCCCTCGCCGAAGCTGGCGGCGCTGTGTTCGAGGATGTCCCTCAGATGACCGCCGTCGATCGTGAGCATGATCGCATCGTTGCCGAACTCGTCGATAGACCGGAGCATGACGTCAGTGACCGGGCCGGGCTCGTATACCTTCTTGCCCCGAAAGGCTCCCGCGTTGTTCATCACGATGTCGACCCCGAACTTCTCTCGCATCCTGTCGTTGACCAGGTTTGCCACCGCGGACTCCCCGCCCCGCACTGCACTGGACGAGAGGTCCCAAGCGACGCCGGTCGTGCCCAGCACCACGGCCCCGGGGAGCGAATCACGGTAGACGGCGAGACGTCCGTCGACGTCGGGCGCGGCGGCCACGGCGTCCGTGATAGGTACCATCTGGTAGTGGACCGTCTCCGGCAGCAGATTCCCATCGGCGTCGGTCTCCACGTCCAGGCGCATGAGGTGCGTGCCGCCGTATCCACCCGCGACGACGAACGTGTTACCGACGCGGACCGGCTCTTCGACGTAGCTGTGCGAGTGGCCGCCGAAGATGATGTCGATGCCCGGGACCCCTCGTGCCAGCGCCTCGTCGTTGTCGAGGCCTATGTGAGTCAGCGCGACGATGACCTGGGCGCCGCGGTCCTCGAGTTCGAGCACCGCGCGCCTGGCGGTCTCGACGTTGTCACCGGTCAGGATTACGTCGCCCGGGCTCGAGAGGTAAGGGAGCCCTTCCGTGATGAGAGAGAAGTATCCTACGCGGAGTCCGTCGTAGTCCTCGACCAGCACGGGCACGCAGGTTCCCTCCAGGGCCGTGTCCTCGACGGCCAGGTCGGAGCATATGAAGTCGAAGTCGGCCGACGCGAGCGCAGCCGCCAGCTCCTCGGGACCCTTGTCGAACTCGTGGTTGCCGAAGACCGCGATCTCGTACCCGGCGTCGGACATGAGGCCGTAGATGGCGCGCCCTCCGAACGAGTGGAAGTAGAGGTCGGAGAGCGCGTCGCCGGAGAAGACGACCGCGACGGTCCCGGGGTTCTCTTGCTCAACGTCGCGAATCACCGTGGCGATGCGGGCGATGCCGCCCGTCGACACGGTCTCGTCCACTCCGTCTCCGTCCGAGTCGACGATCGACGGATACGACTCGAGCTGCCCGTGGATGTCGCCGAGCCCTATGATCGTGAGCTCGTGCCCCCTCGGGGACTGCGCGCAGGACGTGAGTAGAGCGCTCGCGACGGCGAGCGAGAGAACTGTGAGCACTGTCGTCCTCGGTCTCATGACGTCTCCGATTCCGTAGGATGGTGAACGTGCGCGTCTGATGTTCCGAGAAGATAAGTTACCACGTTGCGACGCTCCCGAAAACAGATGAGGCATCGTTCATGTTCAAGACGAAGCTATCCCAAAGGCATCATTAAGGTGTAGGGTAGTTGACGAAGCCTCAGGTGTGCTCCACAGTGTCGAGAGCCGCCCCAACGATACGCTGCGGCCTCTTCGGACCTCTCCACGCGTTCCACTCCCCGGTCACAGCGGCGGCCCTCGGGCGCCCCTCACGAGTCACGTGTCCGCGCGCCGGCCCCACCAGCAGGAAGGGAGCAGGATATGTCGTGCGCTACTGTCTGGCGCGCGGCGGCCACGCGTTATGCGGTCGCGGCCGTCACGCTGTACGTGTTGTGTGCGCTCGCTGTCCTTTCGTCGCCGGCCGCGGCCGGCGTCCAGCCGACCGATGAGGTCTCGGGCCCGCGCGGAGACGACGCGATCGGACCCGCGGCCGGGAACCAGTACGATCCTTACATTGCGCGCGGGGGGGATGAGTTCCTGGCCGTGTGGGTCGACGAGAGATCGGTCGTCCCGGGCGACGACTTCGAGTACCCGACCTATCAGGACGTATACGCGGCTCGTCTCGACTCGACCGGCGCCCTGATCGACGAGACTCCCATCATCATTTCTGACGATGTGGGAGACGAGTACGACCCGCGCGCGGCCTGGAACGGACAGAACTGGCTCGTGACGTGGGAGAGCAGAGTCCCGGGTGGAACCATTCCCAGGGTGCTGGCAACGCGCATCCGGCCCGACGGTGAGGTGCTGGATGACCCTCCGATCGAGGTCGACCCCGACCCGGTCGGAACGATCGACTTCGTCGCCATGGGTAGCGACGGCGACGAGTGGATGGTGCTCCTGAAGGAGACGTACCAGAGCGGCATCAACACGGAGACCGTCCTTCGCGGCGCCCGGGTCTCGGCGGCAGGCTCTCGCGTGGGCAGCCCCGTCACGCTCTTCCACCCGTCGTGCTGCTATTTCTTCTCGGTCGGCGGACTCGCCTACGCCGACGGGGTTTACCTCCTGGTGATGGAGTGCATACCAGACATCTATGCGCACTCCGGCATCTGCGGACTCAGGATAACTCCCGCTCTCGCGAACCTCGACGGCTATCCCTTTGAGATTGCTCTCACGAGCGACTACTTCAGGACGGCCTCCGCGGCGAGCAACGGGTCCTCCTTCTTCGTCGGGTGGGAACGCTACATGTCTTACCCGCCACCGATCACGGACCCGTTCTGTGCGAGAGTGACCACGGGCGGAGTGTCGCTCGACCATCCCGACGGCATCGAGTTGTGGGGAGGGGTAGGATCCGGAGCGGCCAGGGTGCCGACGGTGACGTGGGATGGCACGAACTGGATCGCGTCCTGGACCGACGACTCGGGAGCGCGCGTCGCGCGCGTCGCAACCGACGGGACCGTACTGGACCCTGGCGGCGTGAGCCTCCATGCCTTTGGGGCAGACTCGAGCACGCCCGCGTCTGGCGGCATAAGGCTGGCATGGGAGCACGACAGCGCGGGCGGAGATAGGCCCTACGACGTAAGCTCGGTCTTCGTGTCCAGCAGCATCTCGGCGGGCCCGCCGACCGCGTTGTCGGTTGGTGCGCCGTCGCATCACCTGGCGGACGCGGCGGTCGGCTCGAGCGACACGCTCCTCGTCTTCAGGAGCGACGTTTCGGGAGAGATGCGGATCATCGCCGAGACCTCGGCCGACTACGCAGGCGTGGGCAAGGTGGGTCCGGTCACGATCGCGATGGGGCAGTATCTGTCGGGTCCTGCCGTGGCCTGGAACGGGTCGGTCTACCTCGTGACCTGGGCCGATGAGTCGACAGACACCATCTACGCCGTGAGGATGCAGCCCGGCGGGACCATCCTCGACTCGCCCGCCATCACCGTGATGTCGGGCCGCGAGCCCGACGCGGCCGCGTCCGGAGCCGACTTCCTCGTGGCGGGGACCGACGAGTACGGAGCGGCGACCGTGAGGCGGGCGTACGGCGCCAGGGTCAGGGGAACTGACGGAGCGGTGCTCGACGCCACGCCCCTCACTCTCGGCCAGAGTTACGCGATGCGACCGCGCGCCGCCGGCTTCTCGGACAGGTGGGTCGTGACGTGGGAGCGCCGCCCGTCCTACGACAGCGAACAGGCTGACATCTGGGCCGCGTTCGTGAGCGGCGTCGGTGTCGTCGGTGGCGAGTTCGGCGTGGCGACCGATCACGCGACGTCCGACCGGCACTACAACCCGGCGGTGGACACCAGCATCGGCTTGGCGCTGATCGTGTGGGAGGACACACGGACCTACCCGAACGACGACTGGAACCTGTACGGTCGACGGCTGCTGGTGACGGGGGACTTCCTGGATGCGGAGAACGGGTTTGCAGTCGCGACCGAATCCCCCGATGAGCGGAGGTCGGCCGTAGCGTGGAACGGCGTCAACTTCCAGGTCGCCTACGAGGTAAGCGAACAGTTCAACTACTTCTTCCACACCAAGCCGGACGTCTACGGCATACGCGTCAACCAGGACGGCACGCTGCAGAGTTCACACGGGTTTCCGATCGAGGACTCGGCCGAGCAGGACGTGAGGCCTGCCGTTGCCGGCGACGGCGCAGGCGGCTCCGTCGTCGTGAGTTCGTCGTTCATGGGCGAATACCCCTACGCCTCCTACAGGCTGTCAGCCGCACGGCTCAGCGACGGAACGAGTGGAGTGCCGCAGCCGCAGCAGGTTGCCGGCACGGTCAGCTACTTGTCGCCGGCCTTCCCGAACCCATCGGGCGAGGGAACGTCCCTGCGCTTCACGCTGTCGGGCGAAACGCACGCCGACGTGTCGGTCTACGACGTCTCGGGCCGCCTCGTGCGGCGTCTCCTGGACGAGAGACTTCCCGCCGGCCAGCACGGCGTGGAGTGGGATGGTCACACCGATGCGGGGCAGCGCGTGGCGGCCGGGATCTACCTGCTGGCGGTAGACGCCGGCAGCTATCACGGAACCAGAAAGGTGGCACTCCTCAGGTAGCGCATCAGTAGCTACCTCCCGGCCCCGGGCGGCAGCCAGCCCAATGCCCGGGGCCGGGACCTTCTTGTCAGCACCCCTCACTTACTGGCCAATCTGCCTCAACTGGGCGCATTCCCAGGCACGCTTGATGCTATTCCCCTATTGATGTCTGCGTCAGATATGAGGTTTCGGCTGACAGAAGCCGGACGCGCTTGCGCCCGGCACGGCGGCTGCCTGCGGGCGCCGCCGCGAGAGGTGTTTGCGGAGAGCACCGACGATAGTCCGAGAGCGGAACGGAGGTCGGAAGAAATGTGGTCCAAGGCCAAGGATTCGAGGTGGGTGGTTCTCGCCGCCGTCATCGCCGCGCTGGCGTTCGCGGCGCTGATGCCTGCGGTGTGCGCCGCCAGGGAGTACGTCGTGCTTGTCGACTGCACCGGCACGATGCGGTATCAGGGACGCGGTGACGCGACGATGCAGGCTCTGAGCGACTTCGTCCGCGCGGTCAACCCCGGCGACTTCGTTACCATCTACGGCTACGGCGAGGAGCCGTTCCCGGCGCTTGCCGAGTACCCGTGGCGCGTCGAGTCCGGTGACACGTGGACCGCGATGAACAGGCATCTCACGCTGCCGTTCGACGCCGACAGGACCGACATCACCAAGGGTCTCGACCTCGTGTGGAGTGAGCGTGAACTCGTGCTTCCGTCCGCCTTCGAGTCGTCTTCGAAGTCGCGCAGTGCGAACTCGTGCGTGGTGCTCCTCACCGACGGCAAGCTCATACCCTGTTATGACGACTACTCGAAGTACGACTCGATATACTCCAAGAGCAGAACCAGGCTCCTGGAGTTGGCCAAGTTGTTCGGAGACGCAGGGATCTCCGTCTACTCGATCGGGCTCGGCAGCGAAGACAAGGTCGACGGAGAACTTCTGTCGGAGGTATCGCGCAGGACCGGCGGGAAGTACCTGCACTCCGCGACCAGCGGACAGCTTGCCGCCGTCTTCGGCACGCTCATCGCCGAGATAGCCGAACCTCACTCCGGCGGGAACGAGAAGGTCGCCGCTGCCACACCGGCAACGCGGGCGCCTGTTGCGAGCGTGGACGTGGCGACGGCCGCGCCTGCTGATGCGTGGAACCACGAGGAGCCGGTGCAGGCCGATGAAGAGCCGGCGCAGTCCGGCGAAGAGCCGATGCAGTCGCGGTCCGAGTGGGTGGACAACGCCGCGGCGTCTGAGACGGTCGAGCCAGAGCACGAGTCCGACACGCGGACGCCGGCCAAGCTCGGAGCCTATGCAGCGCGCGCGGCCTTCAAGGACATCGCCGGCACGGTGCACCAGACTGTCCTCGGCGTGCTCGGAGTGGTGGTCGGCTTCGTCGCCATCGGTGTCCAGAGGAAGCAGTCGTGGACCCGGGCCTTCACCAAGCCTCTGCTTCAGAGGGAGATAAGGGTGAAGGGGTATCTCCGCCCGGCGTATCCCGACGGTATGGTCGGGGCGAGGGCATGCATCCCGATAGAGAATCCCGGCCTTCCGGCGGTGGAGGTGGGAGAGGGAACCGAGTTCGGCGTGGATCTCGACGGCGTGCTCGTGGAGATAGTCGGAACCGTGGACGGCTCCCCTCCGACTCTCAGAGTCTTGAAGGGAGAGGTCAAGATCAACGGCACGGTCGTCGCTGAGGAGCAGAAGTTGGAGGACGGCGACCTGCTCAGCTTCGGCGACAAGCCTTACACCTATCTGCGAGGCGTGCGCCGCTAGCGTACGCCTGTCTGCGAGGCCCTTGCCGCTTGGCATACACCTATCCGCCAGGCTCTCGCCGCTAGCGCGCTGCATACATTCTCCTTACGAAGAGCGGTGGTTCTGCCGGCGTCATACGGGCGAGCCACCGTTCTTCTACGTGAGGGGGGATGCATGAAGGAGTGGAGTCGCCTGACCCGGGCGGCCATTCGGGCCGCGGTCATCGTCAGTCTGGTGTTCACGGTCGTTTGCCGCGCTTCGGCCGTCAGCCACGATCCTCCGGTACCGGTTCTCGAGGATGCCGGACCTTCGCTCGAGCAGGTGCTGGCACGATACGTCGAGGCCAGCGGGGGTGAAGAGGCCTTCTCTCGCCTGACGAGCAGGGTCATGAGAGGGCACGTCGTGACCGACCTCCTCACGTGGGAGCCGCCCGTGTACGAGGTGGACACGCTGTCGGTCTGGTCGCGCGGCGACGGGGCGTTCCTCGTGACCCACAGGACCGCGAGGGGCGTCGAGCTGGAGGGCTTCGACGGCGTCGACGCGTGGAAGCGGGAGGTCGAAGGCAAGGCGTTCGCTGTCCACGCCGCCGACAGGAGCAATGCCTGGCTCACGGACCTGCGGTTCCCTGTGAGGCTGTCCGGTCTCTATCCGGAGATGGTCTACATGGGGGTCACCCTGCTTGACGGAAGACGCTACGACGTGGTGGACGTCGATTGCAGACACCTGCACCGGCTCTACTTCGACGAGAGCACGGGTCTCCTGTCGAGAGTGGGATACAACAGCACGATACTGAGGTACGCCGAAGTGGACGGGGTCCTGGTGCCGGTCGAGGTGGAGTACAGCCGCAAGGGTGGGTCGAGCACGGTCCTGATCGACTCCGTTCTGCACAACGTTCCGATCGACGAGCGAGCGTTCTCGATGCCTGGCGCGTACTAGGCCGGTGGGTCCTCCCGCGGGGAGTCGCTCCGCCGGGCCGTTTCGGGGCTCACCACGCGCGCTCCCACGGCTCGATCCCGTCTACTCCCGATCAGGCAGTCTTGCGAGGCTGATCGTCAGAGAATAGGAGCGCGCCGCCCTGTGGGAGGTTCGCTCCTGCATGAAACGGGCGACGTCCTGCAGCATCCTTCGGACCCTTCTTGCGTCCTGGGTGCACAGCCTGGCCGACAGCCGCAGGAGGCTCGTCACGTCGTCGGGCCGGTCGCCGGACCTCCTGTTCCGTTCAAGCGAGTCGTCCATCTCACGCTCGGCCGCCCTCAGCGCTGACCTGTGCAGCCCCTTGAGCTCCTCGGTGAAGGCCTTGGAGCGCGGCTTCTTCTCTATGACGATCCTCGAGGCCACCGTCTCGTACAGCTTCTCCATCCTCCGCCCTCGCGGTCGACTACCCGCCTCCACCACGAGGCCCGCCCTGCACATGTCGTGGACGTGGTAGTAGAGCGAGGCCGGTTTCCGTCCCAGTTGCTCCGCCACGTCCCTGACAGAACCCGTTCCCAGCCTCTCGAGCGTGCCCAGGATCTCCTGTCTGACGGGCGTACGGAGCGCCCGTAGAGTCTCGGCGTCTCTGACGACCTTCGTTCCCGGTCTTCTTCGCGGCATGGGGGTCTCCTCTTCCTTCGTGGGTTTGTTATTTGTATTTCAACGGAAATTCTAATAGAATTGTCCCATTGATGCAAGCGACGGATGAGTCTGGATCTGAGGCCGCGCGTCCTGTGGCCGCGGCCGGCGAGGGAGGAAGTCGTGAAAGCCGCTACAGCGTTGTCGATGGCGTGTCTGCTTCTCCTGGTGAGTGTGGCGATGGCGGGCGCGCAGGAAACGGATGACAGGGACAGGGGAGACGTACTGGCTCAGGTCGCGGAGGCGAAGACGGCGTTCGAGACGGTCGGGTCGGATGCCGACCGATACGCCTACGGGAACCTGTTGCTGGAGGCGGGGTCGTTCGAAGAGGCGCGCGAGGTGGCGCTGCCGCTGCTGGAAGCGGACGAACCTTCTCCGGAGGCGATCCGTCTGGTGGCGAGGCTCTCGTATTTCCTGGGTGACTACGCCGAGGCCGAGCGGCTCTTCTCCGTGCTGCTGGAAACGAGTCCCGACGACCCACGGGCGCTGACGGGGCTCTTCCTCACGTACTACCAGACGGACAAGTTCGACGAGGGAAGAGAGCGGGCAGAGCGCATCGGCGGCATGTTTCGCAATCCCGCGCTCGACGTCATGAACATGTTCGAGGACGAGAGGCCGTACGTTGTGGAGTGGTCCGGCGATCTCTCCGGCGAGACCCCTCCGGGCGCGGCGCTGGCCGTCGGGGACGGGGTAGCGGGCTCCGAACCGGCCGCCAGGGTCGCGGAGATCCCGTTCGCCTCGACGGACCCCCTTCCGGTCGTAGAGGTCGAGGTCGACGGGCTCAGCATCTATGCGATCATAGACACGGGCGCGGACGTCTTCGTCCTCGACACCGACGTCGCCGCCGAACTGGGCATAGAGGCCGTGACCACGATGACGGCCATGTTCGCCGGCGGTCTGCGCGGCGAGATCGGGTTCGCGCGGGCGGACCAACTCCGGCTTGGCGACGTGACGCTGTTCTCCGTCCCCGTGTCGATCCTGCCAACGAAGCCGCTCTCTCTCGGGGAGGTTGAGATAGGCGGCATCGTCGGCACCAGCGTCCTTCGCCAGTTTCTGTCGACGCTCGACTACCCGCGCGGTCGCTTGACTCTGCGCGAACGCTCGCCGGAATCCTCGGCGTCGTTCCTGAAGGAACACTCCGGCGTGCTCGAGGACGAGGTGCCCTTCTATCTGCAGGGCACGCACTTCCTGCTGGTCCACGGAAGCCTCGACGGCTATGACGACCTGCTGTTTCACGTCGACTCGGGATTGGCGGGAGTCCCGTCGTTCGCCGCACCCGAGCAGACACTCGAGTATGTTGGGATCCCGGTGCCGGAGGTTTCAGTCCGGGGCGACGTGATAGGTGGTGGGGGCGGCGGCTTCGCTGTCGGCGAGTTCGACATCGAGAGCCT
>CAYNQF010000003.1:0-2402 GCA_964399265.1 uncultured bacterium
ATCATCGACCCGTGCTACAGCTGCACGGAGCGCATGGCGGTGCTCGGGCCCGACGGCAAGCCGGCGATGACCGGCAAGGACCTGATCGCGCTCTCGCACGCCAAGACCGAAGAGCTCAAGAGGAACTCCTAGTCCCCGGGGGTAGAGAGAATGCCACAGCTGCTCGTACCGATCGTCGTACCGGCCCTAGCGGGGGTGCTCTGCCTTCTCGTACCTAGAAGAGTGAGAGGCGTCAGGGAGGCGCTGAGCCTCATCGCCCTCGTCTGGACGTTCGTGGCCACGCTCCAGCTGTTCGGACACTGGCCGATATCGTACGTGAAGGACTGGGTGTCGCTGGGCGGGCTTTCGATCCAGTTCGACCTGCTGCTGACGCAGTTCAGCGCGTTCATCATCCTGTTCATCGCGCTGTTCGGCCTCGGCGTGGGCCTCTACTCGATCTCCTGGCTCACGCGGGAGTACGACGGCAGGCGCTACTACGCGTTCCTGCTGTGGACGGTCGCGGCGAGCATCGGGGCCGCGCTCGCGAACAGCCTCCTCATCCTGCTCATCTTCTGGGAGGCACTGACCGCCATCCTCTTCGTGTACGTGAACATCGGCAGGAAGAAGATGCAGGCGGCCGAAGGCGCCGCCAAGAGCTTCGTCATGCTCGGTCTCTCGGACGCCGCCCTCTTCATCGCGATCGCAATGATCTGGGCCCGCTTCGGGACCGTCTCGATGGACAAGCTCTCCATCTTTGTCGGCGACGGGATGACGACCACCATCTACATCCTCATGATGATCGGCGCCATCACCAAGGCCGGGGCCATGCCGTTCCACACGTGGATCCCAGCCGCGGCAAAGGGAGCGCCGACGCCCGTCATGGCCCTTCTGCCTGCCGCGATCGACAAGCTCCTCGGCATCTATCTTCTGGCCCGGATCAGCCTCGACATCTTCAGCGTCGGCTACGGCATGATGCTGCTGCTCATGATCATCGGCGCCGTGACGATCGTCGGCGCGGTCCTGATGGCGCTCATCCAGCACGATCTCAAGGTGCTCCTCTCGTACCACGCGGTGAGCCAGGTCGGGTACATGATCCTCGGCATCGGGACTGGCGTGCCCATCGGCATAGCGGGCGGGCTCTTCCACATGCTAAACAACGCCATTTACAAGGCGGGGCTCTTCCTGTCGGCGGGCTCGGTCGAGAAGGAGACCGGAACGACCGAGATCAAGGAGCTGGGCGGCCTTGCGCGCGCGATGCCGGTCACGTTCGTGGTCACGGCCATCTTCGCGGTCGCCATTTCCGGCGTACCGCCGTTCAACGGGTTCGTCTCGAAGTGGATGGTCTACTCCGGGCTCGTCGAACTCGGCTCCCGCGGCGTCTCGTCCTACTGGATCTTCCTCGTGGCCGCGCTCTTCGGCAGCGCGCTGACGCTGGCGTCGTTCGTCAAGGTGCTCTACTCCGGCTTCCTCGGACAGCGCCCGAGCAAGTTCAGCCATGTCCACGAGGCGCCCTGGGCGATGCAGGTACCGATGATCGTCCTCGCGATCCTCTGTATCGGCTTCGGCGTCTGGGCGAAGTTCCCGATCGACAGGTTCATCAATCCGATAGTGCACGGCGCGATCGGCGTCAGCGCGACCGGCAACCTCGACCTCGGGTCCGTGGGCTTCTGGGATCCGGGCATCGCCACGACGCTCATCATCGTCGGGCTCGTGTTCGGGTTCCTCATCTTCCTCGTCGGGAAGATGGCCAAGTTCAGGACCGGCCATGTGTTCATCGGCGGCACGCGTCCGCCGGCGAGTCTCGACGCCATGCACGTCTCCGGCACAGGGTTCTACAACACGATCCGCGAGATCAAGGGGCTCTCGGGCCTCTTCGCGAACGCGGAGCAGCGGATATTCGACGTGTACGAGATGGGAGGGAGGCTCGGAGGCGGCATCGTGAACGGTCTCAAGATGCTGCACAACGGCGTGCTCTCCACGTATCTGGCGTGGACGGTCATAGGCCTGGGCGCCGTGGTGTTCGCGCTCCTGAGCACCCTGCTCCGACATCTGGTCAATCTGCAGTAAGGAAGACGGTTCTTCTGGAGCGGCACTTCTATCGATAGATGGGCGAGAGGCGGGAGACGCTAGATGGAAAACATCACTCCTCAGCTTTACACACTCCTGATCTTCATGGTGATCGGCTCGATCGTCGCCATCGAGACCAGGAACCTCCTGTCGGCGGTGATCTCGGTTAGCGCCGTCGGGTTCGCCTTGTCCGTCGCGTTCCTGTTCCTGGGGGCGCCGGACATCGCGATCACCCAGCTCGTCGTGGAGATTCTGGTTCTGATCATCCTGATCAGGGGAACCATCCTCCTCGACAACACGGCGGTCGAGCTTCATCGCGACACGCTGGCGGTCATCGTCTCACTGATCTTCTTCGG
>CAYNQF010000003.1:2502-67978 GCA_964399265.1 uncultured bacterium
CGGCATGAAGGGACTCACGCTGATCGTCAAGACCATCACCGACTTCGTCGTCGCCTTCATCGTCGTGTTCGGCGCGTACATCACGCTGTACGGCCACCTGACGCCGGGCGGCGGTTTCGCGGGAGGCGTCATCATCGCCTGCGCGTTCATCCTCCTTCTGATCGCGCAGGGCAAGGAGGTAGCGTTCTCCCGACTCGGAGAGACGCCGGCGCACGTGCTGGACTCCGCGGGCGCCCTCGCGTTCCTTACCATAGGGTGGCTGGGTGTGACGGGCGGCTACTTCTTCATGAACATCTTCGGGAGGGGAGAGGTGTTCCGGCTCCTGAGTGCGGGCATGATCCTCCCGATCAACATCGCCATCGCGTTCAAGGTCGGCACGTCGCTCTTCCTTGTCTTCTCGGCGCTCGCCATCTTCCGCAGGCGTTCCTTCAGGTCCATGATCGAGGATGAGCTATCATGACGGTATATTTCCTGTGCGTGGTTCTGCTCACGATGGGGCTCTACTGCCTCGTAGCGAAGAAGAACATCGTCAAGAAGATCATCGGTGTGGTGATCATGGATTACGCCGTGAACCTCTACCTGATCATCATCGGGTACAAGCACAACGGCGTAGCGCCCATCGTTGAGCGGGGGATGAACGAGACGACGCTGCAGCGGTTCGTCGATCCGCTGCCTCAGGCGCTCGTCCTGACGTCGATCGTCATCGGATTGGGAGTGCTCGCGCTCATGGTGTCCATGTGCATCAGGCTCTACGAGAAGCATGGGACCTTCGACATGTCACAGATCAGCAAGCTGAGGGGATAGCCGATGAACCTTGTCCCGCTGTACGTAGCGATCCCGCTCGGTGCCGCCTTCCTCATCCCGATGATCGGGTTGTGGTGGAAGAAGAGCGGCGAGGTCTTCGCGACCTTGACCACGGCCGTGCTGGCTGTGATGGCACTGATGGCGATAGGCGCTCCGGCCGTGGTGCTCTACATGGGGAAGTGGGTGGCGCCGATCGGCATCGCGGTGGTGCAGGACGGTCTGTCCATACTGCTTCTCGTGGCCGTCAACGTCATCGGCTTCCTGTGCATCATCTTCTCGCTCAAGTACATGAAGGAATACACGGGGCTCAACAAGTACTACACGCTCTTCATGTTGATGGTGGCGGGTATGAACGGCGTCGTCATATCGGGCGACCTCTTCAACCTGTTCGTCTTCCTTGAGGTAGCGTCTATCGCCTCGTATGCGCTCGTGGCGTTCGGTGTGGAGGCGGACGAGCTCGAGGCCGGCTTCAAGTATCTCATCCTGGGCAGCGTCGCCTCGGTCATGATCCTCTTCGCTATCGGCACCGTCTACGCGGTGACCGGATCGCTCAATATGGCCGACGTGGCGCGGGAGATCAGCACGAAGTGGTCCGGTCCGGAGATGAACCCCGCGCTCCTTCTCGCGGCGGCGCTCTTCCTGATGGGATTTTCGCTCAAGGCCGCTATGGTACCGTTCCACGCCTGGCTGCCCGACGCGCACCCGTCTGCGCCCGCGCCCATCTCCGCGATGCTCTCCGGCGTGGTCATCAAGAGCCTCGGCGTCTACGCGATGTGTCGCGTCTTCTTCAACGTGTTCGGGTTCACCCCGACGCAGCCGGCGTCGGTCATCATAGCCAACGCGATGATCGCGTTCTCGGTCCTCTCCATCGTCCTGGGCGGCCTGATGGCCGTCGGGCAGTGGGACTTCAAGCGGCTGCTCGCGTACAGCTCGATCGGCCAGATCGGCTACGTCACTCTCGGGCTCGGCGTGGGCGCCAGGATCCTGGCCACCGGAGGCCCGAGGGCGCTCGCGGCGCTGGCGATCTTCGGCGGCCTGTTCCATCTCATCAACCATGCATCGTTCAAGTCGCTTCTCTTCCTGTCGTCCGGAGCGATACAGCACGCCACCGGAACCAGGGACTTGAAGCTCCTGGGCGGCCTGCGCGAGCGCATGCCCATCACCGCGGCGACGACCAACCTGGCCGCACTGTCGATCGCGGGCGTGCCTCCGTTCAGCGGGTTCTGGAGCAAGCTTCTGATCATCGTGGCGGTCGTCAAGGCGGGCCACTTCGCGATAGGCGGAGTCGCCATCGCGATGGCGTTCGTCACGCTCGTGTACTACGTGAAGGTCCAGAGGCGGATCATCTTCGGGGAAGTCGGCAAGAGCGTCGAGAATGCCCACGAGGTCTCGCCGGTGATGTACATTCCTCTCATTCTGCTGGCGATCGTCTGCGTAGGCTTCGGCATACTGGCCGTGACGCAGCCCGCGGTCGGCGAGCGCATGCTCGGCCCGGCCCGTGATGCTCTTCTGAACAGCGCTGAGTACGTGAAGTTGGTCCTCGGCTAGAGGGGGTGGAGAGCCCGATGGAACGATTGAAACGACGACTTCTCGATCTGATCATCATCTTCGCCCTGTGGATGCTCCTCACGTGGTCGCTCGACGTGCAGGGAGTCATCGCCGGGGCCATACTGGCGGTTCTCTTCGCGTTCCTTCTGTCGGGGCTTCTGCCCAAGCGCGTCGAGAGACTCTTCAGTCCGGTGCGGTGGTTCTGGGCACTGATGCATATGATCTCGCTTTCGTTCTGGATCATCCTGGCGAACTTCGACGTTCTCTACCGGGTGGTCCACCCGAACATGCCGATCAGGCCGGGCATAGTGAAGATCAAGACGACCTTGAAGACCGACGAGGCCAAGACGTTCCTTGCCAACTCCATCACGTTGACGCCGGGCACGCTCACGGTCGACATCATCGACGACTGGCTCTACGTGCACTGGATCAACGTGCACGAGAGCCTCGAAGACACTGAGGCCATGACCCGGGATATCGCTGGCCGTTTCGAGGTCACCTTGAGGAGGGTTTTCGACTGATGCAGACGTTCCTCATGCTCCTGATCATTGGGACATTCATCTGCCTCTTTCGGGTGGCCAGGGGACCTACGGCTCCCGACAGGGCGGTCGCGATCGACACTATCGGTGTGATGGTGGTCGGGATATGCGGCGTGTTCGGGGTCATTACAGGCAGGGACTACTACCTGAACGTGGCGATCGCGTGGGCGCTCCTGTCCTTCATCGGTACGCTGGCGCTTGCGAAGTACCTGGAGGGGAGGGGATTCGATGAATAACGGCGGAGTGGCACCATACATCCTGATATCGATCGGCGTGATGTTCGACATCGTCGGGGCCATCGGCCTCATCCGCCTGCCGGACGTGTACAACAGACTGCAGGCCGCAACGAAGTGCGTCACGCTGGGGACGTGCCTGATCCTGGTCGGCGTCCTCGTCTACAGCGGATGGACGGCGATGGGCGTCAAGGCGCTCCTGGCGGCGATCTTCGTGCTGTGGACCTCGCCGACGGGCAGCCACGCGCTGGCCAGAGGCGCGCACATCGCGGGCGTGCCGCTCTGGCGCGGCAGCGTCATCGACAAGTACAGGGAGGACACGGGGCACTAGGGGGACCGCGCGTTCCGACTGGCGTCGCGTTTCGCGGCTCAGAATTCCCCGGGGAGACTATCCGAGATGAAGAAACCCAAGCTTCGGGAGCTCAAGGAAGCACTCACCGCCGTTGTGAAGGGGCCGTACACGAGTACGTTCCCGTTCACGCCGCTGGAGCCTGCTGAGGCTTTCCGCGGCCAGCCGCTCTACCACGAGGATGAGTGCATCGGCTGCGGCGCGTGCGCGGAGGTGTGTCCGGCGAGGACGATCGACGTGATAGACGAGGGGGACACCCGGACGCTCATCCACCATTTCGACAACTGCATCTACTGCGGGCAGTGCGAGGCGATGTGCACCACCAAGAAGGGCATACAGCTGTCGCACAACTTCGCGCTCGCGGTATTCGACCGCGCACAGGCGGTCACATCCGTCGAAAAGGAACTGGTGCGGTGCGAACACTGTGGCGACGTGATAACGACCCGCGAGCACCTCGAGTGGATCGCCCGCAAGGTCGGATCGCTTGCGGTGGCAAACCCGACGCTTCTCGTCGCTCTGCATCAGCGTTTCGGCGCGACGCAGGACCCGACGGCCAGGCCCGAGGACAAGCGCGTCGGCCGCGGTGACTCCTACATGATCATGTGCCCCGCGTGCAGGCGCGAGATATACCTCACTGAGGACTGGCTGGGGTAGGCGCGACGGCCGCGGTCGCCGCGGGCGCGATGCGGCCACAGGGTGAGGCGGATGCGAAGCGGGGGTGGGAGAGATCCCACCCCCGCTTTCTGTCGTGGCTTGGTGGTGCGGTCGGGGTCCCCCTGGGCGGCCCGTTCACCCGAACAGCGGCGCCAACACACGCGTGTGGATGAGCCCGCGCACGGCCACCTTGTCCACGTTGACTGCCACCTTGACTGGGGGCCTTCCGTCGTCGGCCTCCACTGAGCGTCCACGATCGGGGCCTTCCGTGATCACGCGAACGGGCACTTCGCGCGTGCCCACGAGCCCGGGAGCCAGGGCGGCGCTCATTGCGACCGGGTCGTGCATGTATCCGGCGTCCAGACCCGACTCGGCGAACTGGTAGCGCACGTAGTGGTCGATGGCGCGGGCGATCACCGGCGCCAGGGTCTTGAGCGCGGAAGGGCCCGCGGCCCGGAGTGACGACCTCCAGCTGGGGAGCGCCCGCAGCTCCTCACGCCTCACCATCACGCCGGTCGTGACGTCGAGCGGAACGACGGTCACATCGAGTCCGGCACCCAGAATGATGTCGGCCGCGCGCGGGTCCACGTAGAAATTGAACTCGGCGACGGGCCCCGTATTCCCTGGAACCTCGAACGCTCCCCCCATGACGACGATGCGGCGGAACGCCGAGAGCGCGTCCGGGTTCGCTCTGTGTGCGAGTGCCAGGTTCGTGAGCGGTCCGGTGGCCACGAGAGTGATCTCGCCGGCATGCTCGGCCGCCACACGGGCCAGGAACTCGTGGGCCGGTTCCCCGACCTTCGTGGTCGCCGGCGACGGAAGCGTCTCTCTTGCCCCTCCCAGTCCGTCGTCTCCGTGAACCTCGGGGGCGGTCGTCAGCGCTTCTTCGAGCGGCGATGTGGCGCCCTCCGCGACGGGAGGCGGTTCCTCTCCCCAGAGGGATTCCGCCAGCAGGAGCGAGTTGCGCGTGCACTCACCGACCTCCGCGTTTCCCGCCACCGTGGTGATCGCCACCACGGACAGCTCCGGCGAGTTCGATGCGAGCGCTATGGCGAGGGCGTCGTCGACCCCGGTGTCTGCGTCAATGAGTATGCGGGAAGCCGTCATTGAAGGAATCCGCGCCACGTGAGTTCGGGGGAGAATCCGAGAAGTCTCGCCGCTTCACGCGACGTGACGAGCGAGCCGTATTGAGAGATGCCGGGCCTCATGGCCGTCTCTGCGTAGTACTTCTCGACCAGTTTCCTCGTCGGAAAGATGGTCCCGTTGTCCGGGGCGGAGAGGAGGATGGGGTGATGTCCCGGCGCAAGGTCGGCCTCCGCCGCGCGGCGCACCGCCTCAGCGACGTCGTCTCCATGGACGTACGACCACAGCCCTCCGACCCATTCCTCAGGGTCGTGCGTGAGGCGTCTGCTCTGAGCGTACTCTTCCTCGACCCACACCCACGACGGTCGCAGACTGACCACGACGGTGTCCGCGGGCCGCTTGTCGGTCAGCGACTCCTCCGCCATCAGCTTGCTACGTCCGTACGGATCGACCGGCGCCATGACGTGCTCCTCGTCCACGGGGAAGTACCTAGGTCTCACCCTGCCCGCGCCGAACGTGAATCCCAGGACCGAATCGCTGGAGATGTTGACGAAGCGTCTGACGCCCGCCTCGAACGCCGCGTCGGCCACTCTTCTGGTCCCCTCTATGTTGGTGAGGTAGATGTCGTCTGGGAGCCCGAACTGCGGACCGGGGATGGCGGCGGCGTGGACGATCGCGTCGGCCCCCTGGACGGCGCGTCCCACGGCGTCCCTGTCCAGGATGTCAGAGGCCTCGTGCTCTCCCGGAGCCCCGGCCGGCGGCGGCTTGAGGTCCAGGTTGAGAACGTCGTGGTCTCCGGCCAGGAGCTTCACGACGCGCCTTCCCACAAGACCGCTTCCTCCCGTTACTACGATGCGCATGCGCTCTCCACTTGATACGAGTCAGCGGTCACTCACCGACGATCTGTACGACGACCTCCCTTGTTCTCGGACGGTCGTCGAAGTCTACGAGCACTATCTGCTGCCAGGTTCCCAGTGCCAGGTCCTGCCCGACGAAGGGGACGGAAAGGCTGGGCCCCAGCATCGCGGCGCGCACGTGGCTGTGGCCGTTGTAGTCGCCCCAGCGGAGGTGGTGTTTCCAGTCCCTGCCCTTAGGCGCCATCTCCTCGAAGACCGACTGCAAGTCCTGGACCGCACCCGGCTCGAATTCGATGGTAGTTATCGCGGCCGTCGAGCCGCCGATGAAAAGTGTGGCCGTGCCGTCCAGGAGCCCGCTCTCTCTGACGGCCTCGGCGACGTCCATCGTGATATCGATCGTGTCCCCGTCGCCGCGCGTCCGCGCGGTCACTGTTGCCGTGACGACCGCCAACTCTCTTGCACCTCCGCCTGCCTGCGCGATGTGCGGCGCGCATGCCGGCATTCAGGCCCGCTTTTGTGAATCGTCCATCAGTATTGTGCTGACCAGCTCACCAGAGAAGCGTACAATCCCGAGGCGCCGCTGTCGAGAGCGGTGCGGCAGCTAAGACGGTGAACGTCCTTCGGTGAAATGCTATTCTGGACCTTGCGCGTCCGTGGACCGCGGACGACGGATGGTCGGACGCGCGTGGAGACCGCAGATGAGCTACGAGAATACCGCCGAGTACTACGACAGCTTCGACATGAAAGGCAACCTCCAGTTCTACCTGGACCTTGCGGGCACGACCACCGGCAAGGTGCTGGAATTGGGCGTGGGGACGGGGCGGGTCCTTCTGGAGATCGCAAGGCTTCAGAGGGACGTCGTCGGGATCGACCATTCGGTCGCTATGCTCCGCGAGGCCAAGCGGAAGAGGCGTGAGAGCTACCCGGACGTGTCCGGGCGGTGCCGTCTGCTCCTGGCGGACATGCTCTCGTTCGACCTCGAGGAGAAGTTCGGGCTTGTCTACTCCGCCTCGGGGCCGGTCCAGTCCGGCACGGTGGACGACCTGCGCGGCATCTTCCGGAACGCCGCCGCTCACCTCGCCGATGACGGGCTGTTCGCGTTCGACATCTCGTCGCCGTCGGCCCTCAGGCAGACCAGAGTCTACGGACCTGAGCGACGGGAGCTGCAGGGCGGCCGAGTCGTCATCAGGTTCATCGCACAGACGTACGACGAGAGCACCGACACCGTCTCGTACGACCTCCTGTTCAAGGAGAGCATCCCCGGAAGGACGTCCATAGTCACCACAAAGGAGAGCGACACGGGGGCGGTGGTCACGCCCGAGGCGATCCGGGATGCCTTCGGCTATGCCGGGCTCGAGTTGCTGAACATGTACGGCGACTTCGACCTCTCTCCATACACCGACGACAGCCCGTACATCGTTGTCGTCGCGGGGCATCGTCCATGAAGCGCTCGTTTCCGATCATCCTGGCGGCGACGGCCGCCGTCATGCTCGCGCTGGTGGCGCCGTGCGCGGCCCAGGAGGCCGACCCCGGTGCGCTGACGCAGAGGATCGTGGAGCTGCGCCTGGCGGGCGACTACACGGGGGCCGCTGCGGCCGCTGCGGCGCTTCTTGACGCCGTTGTCGGCGACCCGGAGGCGACCGAGCTGGACGTGGATGACGCGACCCAGCTCGTGGCGACGCTGCGGTTCGCCGCGACGCTTCCCGAGGCGGCGAGGCTGGAACTCGCGCGTGCCGACAGCTTCGGCATGGCGATGGAGGAGTCCTGGGCGCAGGGCCTCTACAAAGAGGGCGCCGGGGCGGCTCGCCAGCGACTCCACCTGTACAGGGAGTATTTCGGCGAGAGGCATCTCGCCACCGCCACCGCCGAGGACGAACTGGCGTCGCTGCTCCAGTACGAGGGCGAGTACGAAGAGGCGGAGCCGCTGTTCCTCGATGCTCTCCGCATCAGGAGGGAGCAGCTGGGGCCCGACCACGTGTACGTGGGCGCCACGCTCAACAACCTCGGAATGCTACACCAGGCGACCGGCGACCTCGAGGCCGCGCGCGACGACATCACGGAGTCGCTCGACATACTCACCCGCGCGCTCGGCGACGACGACCTGAACGTAGCCGCGATCACCGCCAACCTCGGCATCCTGCTTCAGCGGATGGGCGACTACGACGGCGCCGAGCGTCATCTCCTGCGAGCGCTCGAGGTTCGGCGGGCGGCTCTTGGCGACGACAATCCCGACGTCGCCTCGAGCCTGAACGCGCTCGCAAGCTTCTACTACGACAGTATGGACTACGCGAAGGCCGAGCCGTTCCTGCGGCGCGCCACTGCGACCTGGCAGGAGGTGCTCGGCAACGACCACCCGTACGTTGCGCTCTCACTGAGCAACATGGGCGCGCTCCTGGCGGCGCGAGGCGAGTACTCGGAGGCCGAGGCCTTTCACCGTCAGGCGGTCGACATCTACCGGGCGACACTGGGCGACGAGCATCCGGACCTCGCGTTCGCCCTTCACAACCTCGCGCACACGCTGGAGAGCGAGGGCGACTATGCCGGCGCTGAGCCCCTGTTCCGTGAGTCGCTCGAGATCAGGCGCAGCGCGTTCGGCGACACGCACCCGGAGGTGGCGGTCAGCCTGAACGGGCTGGCGCACGTCCTCCAGGTGGCCGGAAAGTATGACGAGGCGGAGCCTCTATACAGAGAGGCGCTCGCCATGCACCGCGAACTCCTGGGCGACGACCACTTGGAGGTCGCCACCGACCTATCTAACCTGGCGTCGCTTCTCGAGGAGACGGGTCGACTGGACGAGGCCCTCGGGCTCTATCGAGAGGCCCTCGAGATCCGGACGCGCACGCTCGGCGGGCAGAGCGCTGCCGTGGCGTACAACCTGAGCAGCATCGGGCACCTGGAGCTTCGGGAGGGCTACCCCGTCGCGGCGGAGATGACGCTCGGAGAGGCCGCGTCCGTCTACGACGCTGCGAGACTGCGGGCGGGTACGGGCATGTCCAGCGCCACCATGGCCTTGAGGCTCAGGCCGCCCCTCGTGGCGTTGGCGGTTTCGCGCCTCGAGCAGGGCAAGGTCGATGACGCGTGGCCGGCGGCCGAGAGGGCGCTGGCGCGCACCCTTGCCGACCTCCTCATGAGCGCGGAGGAGCGCTCCCTCACCCGGGCCGAGTCGGTGCGCGAGGATTCGCTCCGGTCCCTCTTGGCCAACCTCGAGGGAGAGGTGCTGGCCTACGCCGGCGCGGCGGCGTCGGACTCAACCGGCGAGGCAGCGCGGCTGGGCGAGGAGAGCCGCCACAGGCTGCTCGAGGCCGAGGCGGACTGGAGCGCGTTTCAGCAGCGTCTGGCGGAAGCGCACCCGGTGACCGAGGGACACCTGTTTCCGCTCGAGCGCATCCAGCGTGCGCTCGGGCAGGAGACCGCGATCATCGGATGGATCGACGCGGACGTAGGCGGCGGCGATGTTGAGTCGTGGGGCTACGTCATCAGGCACGATGGATCAGTCGGCTGGGCGAGATGCGGGAGCGCCACCGGCTCGACCGTCCGCTCTCTGCAGAGAAGATACGGGAAGTACCGGGAGCAGATCTCCGATCCGTCGTCGTCGAGCGCGGGTCTCTTGAGAGACGCGAGGTCGATCTGGCGCGAGCGACTCGAGCCGCTCATGCCGTCGCTCGAAGGCGCACGCGCACTGGTCGTGCTGCCCTCCGGGTCGGTCCTGGGTCTTCCGCTGGAGACGCTGGTGGACGACGCCGGTGTGCTCGTCGGAGACCGCTTCGCGGTCTCGTACGCTCCGTCGGCCACGGTGTTCGCCTGGCTCGAGGAGCGCGGCGAAACGGCAGGGCGCTCCGACGCGATGCTCCTGGTCGGCGACCCGCCCTTCACCGAGGCCGATCTTGAGGCGATGGAGAGTGAGGCATCGGAGGCAGGGGTTGCCCGCGGCGCCTCCGAGGACACGGAGTCGGACGACCCACGAGCCGCCGGCGACCCGGAACGCGGCGTCCGCGGCGGCCGGTCCTCGCTCGAGGGGCTTCCTCGACTGCCCGGCTCGAGAGCCGAAGTTCTTTCGCTTTCGTCTCTGACCGATGACGCGACCGTGCTCCTGGGGCCCGATGCGACCGAGCAGGAGCTGGTCGAGCTGGCGTCGGAAGACAAACTCAAGGACTACGGCATCATTCATCTGGCAACGCACGCACTCGTCGATGACGAGAGGCCGGACCAGTCGGCCCTCGTGCTGTCGCAGGTAGACCTTCCCGATCCGCTCGAATCGGCTCTGGCCGGCAGCCGGATTTACGACGGGCTCCTGACCGCAGGAGAGATCGTCAGGGAGTGGGACCTGGACTGCGACCTCGTCTCGCTCTCGGCTTGCGAGACGGCGCTCGGCAAGGAGGTCGCGGGCGAGGGGTACATCGGGTTCGCGCACGCGTTCCTGCAGGCCGGAGCGCGGGGCATGCTCCTGAGCCTCTGGAAGGTGGAGGACACAGCGACGTCGCTCCTCATGCGCAGATTCTACGAGAACAGGCTCGGCGTCTACGACGACGAGCGCGGAAATGAGCCGGGATTCAAAATGAGCAAGGCCGACGCCCTCCGCGAGGCGAAGGCGTGGCTCCGCGCCTACACCGACGCGGACGGCTACCGTCCGTACGACCACCCCTACTACTGGTCCGCCTTCGTGCTGATCGGCGACAGAAGCTAGCGCGTCGTTCCCTCGAACCTCAGCCCACCGTTGATTGTAGTTCATCATGGTTGGGAATCCTGTGCGCATGAGGTAGCATCGTGAGCGCGGTGGTCGGCCGCATCGCGGCAGCGGGGATCAGGAGGTAGGGCAATGAGACGCATTCTCCCTTGGGCAGCCGTCGGGCTCGTCCTGGCCGTCTCCCCGGTGGTCACTGCCGGGCCTAATGACGGCGCGTCTCCGGTACCCTCCTCCGGTGTGGTCGTTTCGGTGCAGGGTGATGTCAAGGTAGAGCGGGCCGGGGAGTCCGAGCCGGTGACAGAGGGGCTCGTGCTCCAGCAGGGTGACGTCGTGAGCGCTCCCGAGGGCACGCGCTGCACCGGGTTTACCCCGTCGGGCGAGCCGTTCGAGCTGTCGGGTCCGGGCGAGCTCCGTCTCGCGCGGATCGAGGGAGACGGCGTTATCGACAGGGTGACGCTCTGGGTTCGCCGCCAGCTGACCCAGTGGATCGGCGAGAGCAGAAGACAACCCATCGTCACGCGGGCTCTTAGGCGCGACTGGGAGGTCGAGACCCTGACTCCTGCGCCTATCATCCCGGCGGCCGGCGGGCAGGTGCGCCCCGACAGCGCCGTTTTCTACTGGGGGACGGTCCCGGGCATCGACCGCTATCTCGTCACCTTCGTCTCGGAGGACGGCCACGAGACGAACCGCACCGTGAGGGGGCACAGGCTCGTGGTCGAGGACCTTGTCCCGGGCAACGACTACGTCTGGAAGGTGCGTCCCGCGGTCGACGGGTGGACGGGGCAGGCCAGGTGGCGCGAGTTCAGGGTGATGCTTCCCGAGGAGGAGTCGGGCCTGGACGACGCCGTCGCGGAGATGAACGACCTCGAGGCCGGCGTCCTGCTTCTGTCGGCGGGGCTGCACGAGGAGGCCGCCTACCGTCTCGACTCAGCCGTTGCCTCCGTCTCGAGCGGACCCTCGGCGCGGAAATGGCGCGCCCAGACGATGGCTGAGATCGGGCTCTACCAGGACGCATACGAGGACCTGGTGAGGAGCTGGGACGAGTCGTCGGAGATGCGCTGAGGATCCCGCGAACTTCATGCTCCTCTCGTTTGTAGTTCACTGCGCAGGTGACAGCATCACTCCTTCTTCCGGAGGCGGTATGCAGCTAGCACAGTCGAAGAGGGCCCGCATGGGGCTTATCGTGTTCTGCCTTTGTCTGTTCCTCCCGGTCGCCGCCTGGAGCGGCGAGTCGCCCGGCGGCCTCGTGGTGTCCGTCGCAGGGGATGTGATCGTCAAGCGGGGCGAGGGCGAGATGCCGGCGCGGGAGGGATTCGTTCTCCGCGACGGCGACACCGTGGTGGCGAAGACGGGGGCCACGTGCACCGGTTTCACCCCGGTGGGCGAGGAGTTCAACCTCGTGGGTCCGGGCGAGATGCAGTTCGCGGGCGGCGAGAGCGGCGCGGCGGGCAATCTGGCCTCGTGGGTGCGCTCTCAGCTGGCCGACTGGATCGGCGAGAGCCGCAGACAGCCTCTGAGGACCAGGACCGTCCGCGACTGGGCGATGCCGACAGAGGCGCCGGCCCAGATGATTCCCGCGCAGGACGGAAAGGTGCGCGTCGAAGAGGCTCACCTCTTCTGGAGTGAAGTACCCGGCGTCGACAGCTATCTCCTGACCATCGCTCCGGCCGACGGGAATGAGGTGACGCGCGTCGTCCGCGACAACGGCGCCGTGCTCGAGGACCTGGCTCCGGGCGAGGAGTACGTCTGGAAGGTCCAGCCCGAGGCCGACGGATGGGAGGGTGAGTCCGGGTGGCGCTCCTTCGTGGTGATGACACCGGACGAGGAGCAGAGACTCGACCAGGCCATCGACAAGCTCGGCGACCTCGAGGCCGGCGTCCTGCTCCTGTCGTCGGGGCTTCACGAGGAGGCCATCTACAGGTTCGACACCGCGGTCGCCTCGCCTTCGCAGGCCCGCTCGGCCCGCATGTGGAGGGCCAGGGCGTTCGCCGACATCGGCCTCTACAAGCAGGCATACGAGGACCTGCTCGAAGCCCGGGGTGAAGAGTGAAGTTCCGGAGTTCTCTGCGAGGGAGCAGGCTCAAGCGCCTGCTCCCTCTGCTCTACCTGATACCGCTCGCCTACGTGGCATGGCCTATCTTCTGGGCCCCGCTCGACGCGCGTTTCTTCAACTATTTCCAGTCCAAACGTGCCGTGCGGCCGTGGACCGAGGTCGTCGTCGTAGGCATCGACAGGCCCACGCGCGAGCAGCTGTTTGACTCGCCGGTCTTCCCCCTGTCGAGGCACACCGACAAGCACGCGCGCATGGTAGAGATCCTGGACGCGGCCAATGCGCGCGCGATCGTGTTCGACCTCGCTCTGGGGGCGGACACGTTCGACGCTCCCCCGACCAGGTTCGCCGAAGCCATCCGTAGGTCCGGCAAGGTATACCTCGTGATGTCGCTGCGCGAGGAGCGGAGGTCCGCGCGCTCCGGCGACACCGCCGTTCTGCTCACGGCCAGCCTGCCGGATTCGCTTCTCATGTCGGCGGCCCAGGGAGCGTTCGTGGCCGACGTGCAGACCGACTCTGACGGCACCGTGAGGAGGTTCGACAGGGACCCGAGGCTCACCAGGCTCGGCCTCGAGTCCCTGCCGGAGAGGCTGTCGGGCGTCGACGTGGAGGGCAGCGTACCCATCGAGTTCCCGTCGATGGATGTGACCATCCCCGTCGTGTCGTACATGGACGTCTACAACGAAGACCCCGAAGTGTTGTCGCTGATTGACGGGCGCATCGCGCTCGTGGGACTGGTCGACGACCCATCGACCGACTTCGTCACCGTCCCGAGACTCCAGGACATTGGTGGTGGCGTAGAGGCGTTCGGCCTGCCGGGCGTGGTCGTACTGGGAGCCATAACGGAGACATTGCTTCGGGGTGCGCCGCTACATGACGCCGCGTGGCCGCTGACGCTCGCGTGGATCATTATCTGGTGTGTGGCCTGCGTGCTCCTGATGTCCAAGCGCAGGCCGGCCCTGGCGGCGTTCACGGCGCTGGCCGTGATCGCCGCGTGTCTGGTGACGACGGGGTTCCTTCACGCCACGGCCGGCATCGTGCTGCCGAGTGGCCTGGTCCTGGGCGCGCTCCTCTTCTCGGCCTCGTTCGCTCTCGTGAGTAATCACGTTGAGACGACGAAGGAGCTTCACCTCGAGGCCGTCGAGAACGAGCGTGTACGGAAGGAACTGGAGACGGCGCGCCATACGCAAGAGCAGTTCCTGCCGGACGAGATCCCTCAGGTCGAGGGCCTGGACGTCTGGGGGATCAACGTGAGTTCTCTGGCCGTCTCGGGCGACTACTACGATGTGATCGACCTGGGCGGCGACGATGCGCTGGTCTTCACCATCGCGGACGTTTCGGGGAAGGGCCTGCCAGCGGCGCTCCTCATGTCGAACGTCCAGGCGGGGCTCCACTGCCACACGTTCCATCACGACTTCGACATCAAGGAAACGGCTGAGAACCTGAACAGCCTCGTCCACCGCAATACGGACGCCGGCAAGTTCGTGACTCTTTTCCTGGGTGAGATCGACAAGCGGACGCGTCTTCTCAAATACGTTCGCGCCGGGCACGACAACCCGATACTGGTCTCGAAGGACGGCGCTTGCCGCCAGCTGGAGGAGGGGAGCTTCGTGCTCGGGTTCATCCCCGAGGCCGAGTACGACGTAGCGGAGGAACAGCTCTCACCTGGGGACGTCCTCTGCCTGTACACCGACGGCGTTACGGAGGCGCGCAATCAGGCCGACGAGGAGTTCGAACTCGACCGCGTCATCGAGGTCGTCACCGGGCATCGCGCCGAGTCGGCCGAGCAGATCGGGAGCGCGCTCCTCCAGGCGGTGCGCGATTTCTCGAAGCTCGAGTCCCAGGCCGACGACGTGACGCTCATCGTGATCAAGGTATGTTGATCATCGGCCGTGTATAGCAAGAGAATGGGGCGGCTCGACATGAGCCGCCCCTCCTGCATTGGATTCTCTCCGACATGTAGCATCGAACCTTTGCGCCGCCTGTCTATCCCTCGAGCCCGCAGTACGTATCGACCTGCGCCGCCAGCACTTTGATGCTCCCCTCCCAGAAATCGCGGGAGCGGATGTCGATGCCGTACTTGGCCGCGAGGTCGGCGGCCTTGCCCTCGCCGGTGCTGCGCAGCAGCTCCTTGTAGCGCGGGATGAACGCCTCGCCCTCCTTCTGATAGATGGCGTAGACGCCCAGGCCGAAGAGCAGGCCGAACGCGTAGGGGAAGTTGTAGAAGTTGTAGTCGTACGCGTAGTAGTGCGGCTTCAGGAGCCACATGTAAGGATGCAGGTGGTCCTGGTCGAGTCCGTCGCCGTAGGTCTGCTTCTGCGCGTCCACCATGATCTCGCAGAACTCATCGGCGGACAGCTCGGCATCGGCGCGGCGCTTCAGGACCTCACTCTCAAAGATGAACCGCGAGTAGATGTCGACGATGACCTGCGTGGCGTTGATGAGCTGGTTCTCGAGAATGCCCAGCTGTGCCTCGGGCTTCGCGGTCTTCAGGGCCGCGTTCGTGACGAGCGTCTCGCAGAAGATCGACGCCGTCTCCGCCAGCGTCATCGGCGAACCGGCCCGGATCATGGGAAGGCCAATCTGGCAGTAGTTGTGGAACGCGTGTCCCAGCTCGTGCGATACGGTCGACAGCTGGTCGAAGCTCCCGTCGAAATTGCACATCACGCGCGACTCATTGACCTTCGGAACGCGCATACAGAAGGCGCCGCCGATCTTCCCGTCGCGCGGCTCCGCGTCGATCCAGTTGTGCTCGAACGCGTTCCTCGCGAAGTCGGCAAGTTCACCGCTGAACGTCCCGAACTGCTCGACGACGAACGCCGTGAGTTCGTCCCATGTGTACTTGAGCTCCACTGAGCCGACCGGCGCCATCATGTCCCACCAGGGGAGCTTCTGCTTGCCGAGCTTCTCGGCCTTGCTCCTGAGGTAGCGCCTGAACGTGGGGAAGGAGGCCTTCATTGCCCCCATGAGCGCGTCCAGCGTGGCCCGGTCCATCTTGTTCGTTTCGAGCGACCAGTGCAGGACGTCGTCGTAGCCGCGCCGCCTGGCCATCGTGACGGCGGTTCCCTTCACACCGTTCATCGCGAACGCTACCGACTCGCGGATCGACTCCCATCCCCTGAGTTCCACCTCGTAGGCCCTGTGACGGACGTCCGGGTCCGCGTCGTTAGCGAGGTTGCGGAGCATCGTCATCGGGAGCGCCTCGGTCCTGCCGCTCTTGTCGGTGAACGGCATCTTGAGCTGGCTCGTGACGCGCTCCTGCAGCTTGTCCATGACGCCGCCGCCCGATGTCACGAGTTCCGACGCCAAGGCCTCCATCTCGGCGGTCATGCGGTACCTGCTGTCGTCCACGATGTCCTTGAGGGCGAGGCGGTGCTCCTTGGCTACGGGCGCGGTCTCGACGACCTTGTCCAGCACGGGCGCGAGCGACCCTACCCATGCTTCGAACGGGACGTAGACCTTGCGGAAGCGCACGTGAAGCTGCTCGAACTCGCTCTGCCTGCGGGCCGCCAGCGTGTTGCGCGAATCGGTCGACACGAAGCTGTAGATGTACGCGTTCAGGGTCGACATCGTGAGCAGCGCTGCGTTCAGGATTTCGAGGATGCCGTCCAGGACCTTGCCCGTCGCTGCGGTGTCAGCCGGGGGCGCGTCGAGCTTGCGTATGCCGTGCTGTTGCTCATACTTCTCCAGCTTGTCAAGATAGCCCTTGAAGAGCTCGATGTCGGCCTTGAAGTCGCCCGCGTCCAGCCCTCCGTAGACGTTCGAGAGATCCCAATGGGGGAGCTTGCCCTTCGCGTCTGCCATTCTCACACCTCCTGCATTGTCCTGTTTCGTTCGGGGAGCGTCCATGCTATCACGGCACGTAGCGGCCATGAAGGGCTAGTTGCGGCATCCGGCGGTCGCCGGGGCGCTGGGGCCCCAAGCCTCTCACGGAAAAACCATGTGGGCCCGGACGGTGTCTCAGATGATGTGCGGGTCACTGGGATGTGCCCGTATCCATCCAGAGCGCAAGTCTTGCCTCAACAAGGAGGTCGGGGGATGAACGCTATCACCATGGCAGTAATGGCTCTAGCAGCGTTGGGTGTCGTCGCCTCGCCCTCCAGGGCGACGACGATCGACAGGGATTTTCACCAGAGCTTTGAGGTGAGCGAGGGGTTCCGGCTGGAGGTGAACAACGGCGACGGTGACGTGACGATCACCCCTTGGGACCAGGACGTAATCGATGTCGCCGTGCGCTGCCGCGCCGACGTGGTTCGCCTCGGCGTCGGAGACCCGCCGGACTTCACGGTGGACTTTGAGACCGGAGACGACTTCGTCAAGGTGACCGGCCGCATGCTGCCGAGCGGTCCGGCGATGTTCCAGTCGGTTCAGATCTACGACTACAGGTACACGATAAGGGCACCGGCGTGGGTGATGCTCGAGATCAATGGAAGCGACGGAGACATCGAGATCAGCGGGTGGCGTGCCGAGATAGACTGCGCTCTCGACGACGGCGATGTGCTGCTCGACAACGTGGCGGCACCGACCACGAGGATCGCTCTGAACGACGGAGACGTGACCGGAGTCGGCGTGTCCGGCGAACTGCGCATCTCGGGAGACGACGGTGAGATAAGTCTGAGCAAGTGCGGTCCTGTCGTGACTAAGCTCGAAATCCAGGACGGAAGCGTCGACGTATCAGACTCGCGCGGCAGTTTCGACGTGTCCGTCGACGACGGGAACGTGTCTCTTGCGCTCGTCGAGGCGGGCGACGTGCGCGTTCGCGCGGCCGACGGAGACGTGAGCGCGACGGTGGCGGAAGGATCTCCCGCGAGTCTCGACATAGAGACCGACGACGGAGAGGTCTTCGTGTCGATGCCGCCGGCCTCGTCCTACTCGTTCCGCATACAGACCGACGGCGGCCGCGTCAGCATCGACATTCCCGACCAGCAGGACGTCATGAAGGATGAGCACATGGCGATGGGCCGAGTGCGCGGCGGCACCGGGAACGTGCGGGTCAAGACTCGCGACGGCGATGTTCGGATCACGGAGGGCTGAGGGGTCGGCCTACTCCTCGCGCCGGAATCTGATCAGGATGCGTAGGGACAACCACACGATTAGCACGACGAACGCCGCGAGCACGTAGAAGAAGCTCGATGGGAGAGACGGCGTGCCCCCCGTCATGTTGGCGCGGAATACCGATTCAGTCACAGCGATGAGGAAGGCCAGCGTCGCCGTCTCGATCCAGAGTATCTGGCTCCAGATGAACCGGAGCGTGTCGTCCTTCCGCTCCGGCTGCAGCCAGTAGTCCCTGTTCGGGATGTTCATGATGCCCGTTGGGATTCTGGCGGCGTACCTGACGAAGAGCAAGGCACCGACCACGAAGATGGCCTCTATCGCGGCCATGGTCGCCACGAACCCCGCGCGGTCCATCCATCCGTTGGCGCGTCCCGCCATGTCGAAGTGGGTGACCAGCCTGTCCGGAATGATCCCGTAGTAGTGGACGAACTGCACAGCGGCCACGATGACCAGCAACACCATTATCGTCAGTGGTGTGCGGTCCAACTCCGCTCTGTTCGAGCCCTCGTGGCTCGAGCCCTCGCTGTCATGTGTCCCCATGCAGAGCCTTCCATTCGTGTTCAAGGATGGCGTAGAGGTGTGAGTCGCGCCAGTTGCCCCTGATGAGTGAGTCCTCACGGAAGTGCGCTTCTCTTCTCATGCCGGTCTTCTCGAGCACGCGCGCTGACGCGACGTTCTTCGTGTCGCATGTTGCTATGATGCGGTGTAGCCCGAGACGCTCGAATCCGAATCGAACCAGCGCCAACGACGCCTCGGTGGCCAGGCCCAGTCCCCAGTGGTCGCGCCGCAGGCAGTAACCCATGTCGGCGCGCAGGTCCGAGGGGGCGGATACCCGGATGCCGCAGCCTCCGATCAGCTCACCGCCGTCCGCGAGCGTGACGGCCAGTTCGAAGGCCGTCCGTGGCGACTGCGCCTGAGCGATCAGAGAGCGTTCCATGAATGCGCACGTGTCCCCGAGCGTGTTAGGCCCCCACGGCATGAACCGCACGACCTCAGGGTCGGAGCCGTACCTGTGCACGGCGTCCACATCCTCGCGCACGAAGTCCCGGAGCACCAGGCGTTCTGTCGTTATCGGGAGCAGAGTCTCAGGCATTCCTCATCCGTCCTTGGCAGGTCGGCCTCTCAGGCGTCGCTTCCTCTCCTCCACCGGTCAGATCCTCAGGCACGCCTCGGCCGCGAGCCACAGGAGCTCCTCGCGAATGTTGCCGTGCTTCTGCCAGCGGCGATGGTCCCACTCGTCTCCGCTCACGTCGTCCCCGCCGTAGAGAATCTGGCCGAACGGCACTCCTCTGAACCGGGCGACGGCGAAGAACGCGGCGGCCTCCATCTCAACCGCGATGCAACCCTCTTCCCTCCTGCGCCTGACCTTGTCCCTCGTCTCACGGTAGATGGCGTCGGTCGTCCACACCTTGCCCTGCAGGTAGTCGACACCGTGCTCGGTGAGCGTCGACTCGATGGCTGCGACCGCCTCGGGCGACGGTTCGACCTCGCGACTTGGCGGCAGGTAGTGGTACGAGGTGCCTTCGTCGCGCACGGCGGACGTGGGCACGATCACCCTGCCGACGCGAATGTCGGGAAGAAGGACTCCCGCGCCGCCGCACGCCACGAACTTGCGGCAGCCGAGGCATATGACCTCCTCGAGCATCGCGGCCGCGAAAGGGGCCGTGAGTCCGGGCTGGAAGACGGCGAGCCGGCGACCGTCGATGTCCATCTCGTACAGGGGATGGCGGCCCATCTCTGAGCCAAGAGCGGCGATCTCGGTCACGCGTCCCTCGTCCTTCAGCCTGTCGATGACGTCCTGGAAGAAGCACGGCACGCAGTGCTCGGGCGCGTCGATCGGCTTGATGTGACAGGACGGCTCGATGACCGCCGTGGGCGACGGGTCGTGCTCCAGTATCGGGATCTCGTGCTCTCGCATCTCGCCTGCCTCTTTCCAAGATTGAGAGAACATACCAGCGCCTGAGGACGGGCACAACCGGTTCGTCTGGCCCGGAGTGCCCTGGGTGGGGCCTGTCCGTTGTGCGGAGTCCTGAGCAATCTCAGAGATGACGACGGTCGTGGCACGGAGCTTGCTTGATGGCGCTAGAGACCACGCGATACCTGTGCAGTATAGACATAGAGAATCCATCTTGATGATCTGCCCTCATTTGTCCGTCGCCTGTGGGTGCCGGACGCGTACGTGGGAGGATGAGAAGTGAAGGGCCGGCAGGGCATACGCAGCATGGAGAACGAGATCATCCTGCTGTCGGTCGCCGCGGCGATGTTCGCGTGGGTCATGCAGTCGGCGCTGGACTTCTACTTCCACTACTGGGGTGGGACGTTTCCGGACGTGCTGCTGCTGAACATTCCGCAGCGTGAGGTGTACAGCAGGGTCGTCATAACCGTCGGCTTCCTGCTCGCCGGCGTCATCATCTCCCGGATGGTGAGAAGGCTGGCGCAGACCGAAGCCAACCGCGCCAATCTGAACGATTGTCTCACTGCGATCAGGGCGGTGAACCAGACCATAACGAGGGTGCGCGACAGACACGCGGTCGTGGACAGGGTCTGCAAGCAGCTCGTGGAGCACAGGGGCTATGCCGCAGTCGACATCCGGCTGACCAAGTCGAGCGGCGGAGCGTGTGGGAGCGCGTCGAAGCAGCAGTGTTCTGAGGACACGGCCACCGTCGAGATCCCGCTGAGTTGCGGCGAGCACGTGTACGGCACTCTTGCCGCATCGCTGCCGGTCGGACTCGCGTCGGATTCGCAGGAGCGCGAGTTCCTCCAGGAGGTGGCGGAGGACCTCGCGTTCTCCGTTCGAAGCATCATCCTCGAGGAGGAGCGCTTCCGACACGAGGAGACGCAGCGCGCTCTGTATCAGGTGGCTGGGGCACTGAGTGAAGCGGCGGTACAGGGAGAGCTGCAGCCCGCGGTGCAGTATGGCCTCTCCGGCGTACTCGGAACGTCCGACATCAGGCTGTGGGAGTACGACGCTCTCGCCGGAACGATCTCGCATCGTTGTCCCGTCGGCGAAGCCGCCGGCTCCGGCGGTTGCACGGTCGCGGCCGCGGGGACGCTCGAGGGGTGCGTGGCCGCGTCTGGTGTCACTCTTCGTGTGCGAAGAAGCCAGATGCAGCGGATGATGGAAGAGGGTCTCCTGTCTGAGCGCGACGAGCTTCCGGCCGTCTGGGCCGGTGTCCCGTACCGCGTTGGCGGCCAGGTCAGGGGCGTCGTGTCCGTGACACACCCCAAGGACGCCGGGGCGCTCAGCGACCAGGAGATGGAGGTCATCGAATTCGTCGCCGACCAGCTCGGGAAGACGCTCGAGCAGGAGCGCGCGGACTCGGAGGTGCGGGAGCAGCGCGAGCAGCTCCAGACGATACTCGATTCAGTGCCCGCGCAGATCTTCTACCGCGACTGCGACGGAAGACATCTGAGGGTGAACCGCGTCCTTGCCGAGATGCACGGGATCCCGAAAGAGGACTGGGTGGGGAGGACGTTCGAGGAGGTGCTGCCCGGTCACGGCGACGGCAACCGGAGCGCCGACGACTTCGTGGTTCGAACCGGGCAGCCGAATCTCGGACGTCTGGAAGCGTCCGAGGTGGACGGCCACATGAGGTGGTTCGTTACCGACCGCATCCCCTACCTGAATAACGAGGGAGAGATCGTCGGTGTGATCGGCTTCTCCATGGACATCACCGACCGCAGGGAGGCGGAGGCGGCGCTCTCCGTCAAGGAAGAGGAGCTCAGGCAGTCTCAGAAGATGGAAGCCGTTGGATTGCTCGCAGGCGGGATCGCGCACGACTTCAACAATCTGCTGACCGCGATATCCGGCTACGCCGAGCTGTCACTTGGGGAGGTCGAGGGAAGGGAGACACTCGGAGAGAACCTCAAGAGCATTCAGAGTGCCGCCGCCAGGGCCGCGTGCCTCACGAGACAACTCCTCGCGTTCAGTCGACGCCAGCCGCTCCAGCTCTCTGTCCTCAACATCAACTCCGTCGTGACCGACGTTCGGAAGATGCTCGAGAGACTCATCGGCGAGGATATCGTGCTCTCGACCGATCTGGCAGAGGACCTTCCCTGCGTGAGCGCCGACCCGTCGCAGGTCGCACAGGCCGTTGTCAATCTCGCGGTCAACGCCCGCGACGCCATGCCGGAAGGTGGGGCGCTCACAATTTCCACGAAGAGGGTGTATCTGAGTGAGCGCGAGTGCGCCTCGGTTCCGCATTGGAGGCCCGGGACGTTCGCATGCATTTCGGTGAGCGACAACGGCATCGGGATGGATGAGGACATGCTGAGTCACATATTCGAGCCGTTCTTCACGACGAAGGGCCCGCATGCCGGGACCGGCCTAGGGCTCGCGGTGATATACGGAAGCGTCAAGCAGCACGGAGGCTGGATAGATGTGCACAGTGTTCCGAGGGAGGGGTCTACGTTCACCATCTATCTGCCCTCGACGGACGATGCCCCCGAAGAGACCCGCGACGATGAGCAGCATGTTGACGCGGTCGACTCGTGCGGCCGACGAATACTGGTCGTCGAGGATGAGGACCTGATCCGGCATCTCGCCGTCAAGGTCCTGACCAGACAGGGGTACACGATCGTGGAGGCCTCGTCCGCCGAAGAGGCGATGGAGCATCTGGAGGGCGACGGGGCGCCGTTCGACCTCATCTTCACCGACGTCGTGTTGCCCGGGATGAGCGGCATGCAGCTGGCCGACGAGGTTCTCTCCCGTGACCCCGATTCGAAGATCCTGATGTGCAGCGGGTACGCCGACCGAAGGTCCCAGTGGTCGCTCATAAGTGAGCGCGGCCTCCCGTTCCTCGATAAGCCCTACTCGGTCGCCGACCTCCTCAGGATAGTCGGCGGCATCATTCAGTGACGCCGGCCTCGCCGCTCTGGCGAAGGCGCCCCACTTGTGGTTGAATCGTCCACATGGGCAAGCTCGTGGACATCCCTCGGGGACGTGTCGTTGTACTGGGAGTCGGCAACGTCCTGAAGGGCGACGACGCGGCCGGTCCTGCCGTGGCGGAGGCCCTGGCCAGGGAATTCCCCGGCAGGGCCTTCGACGGTGGTCAGGCCCCGGAGAACTTCGCGGGCCCCGTGCGCAGGGCCGAGCCCGAGACGATCGTGATCGTGGACGCGGCCGACTTCGGCGGTGAGCCGGGTGAAGTGCGGGTCGCTTCCGCCGAGGATGTCGGCGGTCTCATGATGGGGACCCACGCGCCTCCGCTCTCGGTCTTCATGTCCATTCTGAAGGAAGAGACCGGGGCGGACGTCTACCTGCTCGCTGTCCAGGCGGCCTCCATGCGTCTGGGCGACATGATGAGCCCAGACGTGAGGACCGCGGTGGACGGCATCATTCTGGAGCTGACCGCGATCATGGGCGTGGGGTCGAAGATGCGGAGAGTTGAAGGCGCGTAGGACTGAACGTACGGAGGACGGGAATGAAGACTCGGACTGATGCCGCTTTGTTCCGTCGCAGGGGGTCGGGCGTGTTCGCGGCGCTCTTGGCGTGCGCGATCCTGCTCACCTCCTGCGCCAGCGTGGATCCGCCCAAGGTGATGATCAAGAACGTCGAGATAGACGGATTGTCGTTCGACGGTGTCGAACTCGTGCTCAACGTGGAGGTGCGGAACCCCAACGGGTTCGGCGCGAACGTGGGGCGCCTGGAGTACGAGGTCGAGATAGACGGAGCGGAGATGGCCAACGGCCGGATGGCGGAGGAGGTCTTCGTGCCCGCGGGGGGCAGCGCCGAGGTCGCGGTGCCGTTCACGGTCACGTGGGAGGGGATAGGCAAGGGAGTCGACCGGTACCTGGACGGCGCAGAACACAACTGGAAGCTCTCCGGGAGCGTCCGCGTCAGCAACGGGGCTCTCGCGAAGACGTTCGACTTCTCGGAGGAGGGGAGATTCCAGAGTCCCGACGCCGACGAGGTGGAGATGGATTTCTAGACCCGCTGCATGGGGGATTGGCAGGACATCCGGGAGGCAGATATCAAGGGGAAGTATACGCCGAAGGACGAGCGGGCCATCCTGGTCGGGGTGAGCCTTCCCGATACCACGGTAGACGACGAGCACGAGTCCTTGGATGAACTGGCGCAGCTGGCGCGCACCGCCGGCGCGACGGTGGTCGACAGGTTCGTTCAGAACAGGACCCGCATAGACGGGAAGACCTACATCGGAAGCGGTATGGTCGAGCGCATCACGAGGGCGGCGGCAATGCACGACGCCAACCTCATCGTGTTCGACGACGACCTGAGGCCGGCGCAGGCCCGAGAGGTAGAGAAGGCCACCGAGATCAAGGTCATCGACCGAACGGAACTGATCCTCGACATCTTCGCCAGACGGGCGCAGACCAAGGTGGCCAGGGCGCAGGTCGAACTTGCGCAGTGTGAGTACGAACTCCCGAGGCTGCGCCGGCTGTGGGACCACCTGGAGAGGTTGGGCGGCGGCATCGGGACGAGAGGTCCGGGCGAGACCCAGCTCGAGAGCGACCGCCGGGCCGTGCATGAGAGGATCCGCATCCTCAAGAAGACGCTCAAGGGCGTGGAGGTCGACCGGGCGGTCCAGCGCAAGCGGCGCGAGGCGACGACGCGCGTCGCGCTCGTTGGGTATACGAACGCGGGCAAGTCGACGCTCATGAACGCGCTGAGCGGAGCGGACGTGTTCACCGAGGATCTGCTCTTCGCTACGCTCGACGCCACTACGAGACGAATCGAGCTGCCGGGCGGCCACGAGGCGCTTCTGACCGACACGGTGGGGCTCATCAAGAAGCTGCCGCATCACCTCGTCGTCAGTTTCCATGCCACCCTCGATGAGGTCGCCGAGGCCGACCTGCTTCTGCACGTCGTGGACGCGTCGCGCGAGCACTGCGAGCGCTACCTCGAGCTGGCCGAAGAGGTCCTCAGTGACATCGGGGCGTCGGAGATCTCCACCCGCATCGTCTTCAATAAGGTTGACAGGCTCAGGTCCGGCGACGAGCGCGAGAGTCTCGAGGCGAGATACCCCGGCGCGATCTTCACGAGCGCGACCGAGGCGTGGGGGCTCGACGAGGTGCTGCGGGCGATGACCGCGTTCGTTGAGAGCCGCGAAGAGCTGGTCGACCTGGCCATCCCCGTCGCGGACGGCAGGTCCGTCGCGTTCGTCCACGCGCACGGAGAGGTCCTGTCGCGCAGCGACGGCGATGAGTTCGTGGAGATGAAGGTAAGGATGCCGCGGCCCGAGGCGGCGCGCATGCGAAAGCTAGGGTTCGTGCGCTGAGGCGGCCGGCAGGCGTTCGACGGAGCGTCTCCGTTACCAGAGGGCGGGCGCCATCGGTGCGCCGGTGCGACCACGGTGTCTCTCTCGGTGCTGTCGCACCGGCGCATACATTCCCGGGAAGGCGATGCTGGGACGCCGCTAGTGGAGCACCACGACCCTGCGCGTCACCGTCTCGCCTCCTGCCATGAGCTTCACGAAATAGACCCCGGTCGGGACCTCTTCGCCGCTCCACTCGCTTTCATGCCGGCCCGGGCCCATCTCCTCGTTGATGAGCGTCGACATCTTCCTGCCGTTCGCGTCGTAGACCGCAAGATTGACGTGACCGGCCTGCGCGAGTTCGAAGGCCAGACGGACGCTCGTCTGCGTCGGATTCGGCGACGGCGGCATGAGTGCGATCGTGCGCCACGAGTCGCTCGGACTCGACTCGCCGACGCCTTCGGATCTCTCGGGTACCGGCCTGAGCGGCCTCCTCGGCCTCGGGCCGATGCTTCCGTTCCAGAGCCTGCTCCTGTGGCGGATGACCGCTGCCGCGGCGTTGGCGAGGAGTCCATCCAGCTTGTCGCCGCACACGTATGCTGCGTCGACGAACACCGACTCTCCGGGTTCGAGCGTTCCGAACGGTCCAACGGACATCATGAAGCGGCAGTCGGATGGCGTCGTGACGCCGGGGTCGATGATGCCGCTCCTGAGCATTCGGTATCTCTCGCGATCGTTGTCGGGATCGAGCGCGCCGTCCGACCAGATGCGGCACGCCGCCACGTCGGGCGGCGGAGACCCGGTGGCGCTGTGGTCGAGCAGGGCGATGCCGAACCATCCGTTCCAATCGCCGTCCGGCCCTCCGGGGGCGTCATGGGCGTGAGCGATCTTGACGCTCACCTGCTGCGACGACGAGTTCACTGGAACCGTAGCGTCGGCGAAACCGGACAGATCGTCCAGGTAATAGCCGTCGCTCGCCGCTCTGCCGATGTCGGGGTCGCACATGAGACCGACGTAAACGTCGTCGAGTGTCGCCTCTCCTATGTTGGTGATCTCGTAGCGGACGCCGACGAAGTTCTCGGCCGGACCCTCGCCCCACGCGAAGGACTGCACGTAGGCCTCGAGGCCCATCGGAGAGGGCAGGTCCTGCGGATTGGGGTACTGGATCGTTACGGTGTCGAAGCACACGTATGTGAACATCTGCTCCGAGATCGCCGCGTAGTCCTCGTCGATCAGGCCGTCCATGTCGTTGTCGAGGCCGTCGAGACGGTCCTCGTCCACACTGCCGTCGCCGTCGTCGTCGTAGTCCTTGATCCCGCCGGGGGCGCCCGCGTAGCTAGCATAGATCCTGTACGTCGAGTCGGCCCGCGGAGGGCTGAACTCCATCGCGAGAGCAGACGTCGACACCAGCGTGTCGCCGGCCGACCTGGCTCCGACCCAGAAGCCTCCGGCGAACAGGTGCTCGTAGCCGCTCGCGTACGGCCACTCACAGGACGGATCGCTCGAGGTTGCGTAGGTTCCGAAGAACCCCAGGTTGCACGTGTGAAGCCAGATGGCCCCCTCGTCGTGCCACCAGCCGTAGAAGTCGATGTCGCGGTCCGAGGCGCCGCGTGCGGCGTCCGGGAGAAAGGCCACAGCGTTGGGGGCTGCGAGGGCGAGGAGTACCGAAACGACGAAGACAACCACCACGGGTCTGCAGAGGCGGTCCGCGGACTTCATGGTCTGTCCCTTCCAGGGGGTCTTGCGGCAGTTCATCGGAGGAGGGGGTGAGGAGGACAATTCCATTGTTCGCTCCGAGCCGGCGTCCAGTCAAGGGGTTTCTGACGACCATTTGGCTTGCAGCGCCTCAGGCGCCGGGGGGCATCTCCGCTCCTTGACTTTACACCCACTTCGGCCGGTGTTATCCTAGATTGCTCAATCGGCCCCGTGGGTGGGCCGATTCGGCACGTTTCCCCTTTGGATACAGGTGTCCTTTATCGGACGAGGCCGGTCGGCCCCAGACGAACGGAGGAAAGCACCAGATGGCGATTCTCAATTCCAGGACCGGGAAGGTCCGCAAGGCGTATACGGTCGAGCAGCTCAGGGAGGCCGCGAACGAGATGCGGGGATACGACATGATATCCCTGTACGCCGCGGGCTCCGGCCACTCCGGCGGCACGCTTTCCATAATGGATATCACCGCGGCGCTCTACCTGCACGTCGCCGATCACGACCCGAAGGACCCGTTCTGGAAGGACCGCGATCGGATCATCTGGTCGGTCGGCCACAAGGCGCCGTCGCTCTATCTGGGCCTCGGCATGGCGGGCTTCTACGACGTCAAGGACGTCGTCAGGCTCCGCAAGCTGTACTCGCCTTACCAGGGCCACCCGCACTGGCTTAAGCTAGACGGCGTTGAGGCATCGACCGGCTCGCTGGGTCAGGGGTTGTCTATCGCCGTCGGCATGGCTATGGCCGCCAATCTCAACAAGCAGGATCACCGAGTCTATTGCCTCATGGGGGACGGTGAGCAGCAGGAAGGTCAGGTCTGGGAAGCGGTGATGGAAGCAGGCCACTTCGGTCTCGACAATCTGTGCGCCGTCATCGACCGCAACCGCCTTCAGATCGACGGCTGGTGCTGTGATGTGATGAACGTCGAGCCGCTCGATGAGAAGTACCGTTCGTTCGACTGGCACGTCATCGAGTGCGACGGACACGACATGGCTGCACTGCTGGCCGCGTTCGAGGAAGCCAAGACCGTGAAAGGCAAGCCGACCGTCATCCTCGCCGCGACCGTGAAGGGCAAGGGCGTTGATTTCATGGAGGACGTTGCCGGCTGGCACGGCAAGACGCCGAACGAGGAGCAGATGTGGAGCGCCTTGAAGCAGCTGGGGCTCGACAAGAAACTCCCCGTCAAAGAGATGCTCAAGATCGCCGACGACTGGCAGAAGAAGGCGACGAAGACGCTCGAGGCCAAGCAGCCGAAGTTCTCGAAGGACTACTTCTGGAACGAGACCCCGAACATGAAGGTCGACATGGACCCGACCAGGAAGGGGTTCGGCCGGGCCCTCGCCGACAGGGGAGACGACGAGCGGGTCGTGTGCCTGGGCGCCGACATCTCGGGTTCGATCACCATCAGCCAGTTCCACGAGGGACATCCCGAGCGGATGGACCGCTGGTTCTCGATCGGCATCGCCGAGCAGTCCGGGACGTGCGTGTGCGCCGGTCTGGCGAAGGAGGGCAAGCTACCCGTGTTCGGCACCTACGGTGTGTTCGCCTCGGGCCGCAACCTCGACCAGCTCCGCACGACAGTCTGCTACGGCGAGTTCAACGTGTTCATCGCCGGCGCTCACGGCGGCGTCTCCGTCGGTCCCGACGGCGCCACCCATCAGGCGCTCGAGGAGCTCTTCCAGATGTGCGGCCTCCCGAACATGAACGTGGAGGTTCCGTGCGACGCGGTCGAGACGAAGCGGGCGAGCGAGTACCTGCTCTTCGACGTCAAGGGTCCCAAGTACGTGCGCTTCGCGCGCGAGGCCACTCCCATCGTGACCGACGAGAAGACGCCCTACGTCTTCGGAAAGGCCAACGTCATCAGGTTCCGCGGCGCCAAGCCGAACTTCAAGGACGCCTTCGAGCACACGCTCGCTTCGAAGTACAAGAACGAGAACGAGGACATCTCCATCATCGCGTGTGGGCCGTCGGTCCCCGAGGCCATGCGCGCGGCCTGGATCCTCAAGGAAGAGCACGGCATCGAGACGCGCATCCTGAACGTCCACACGGTCAAGCCGATGGACAGGGATGCCATCGTCCAGGCAGCCCGGGAGACCGGGCTCGTGGTTACCGCCGAGGAGCATCAGCGTGGTGGCTTCGGGAACCAGGTCGCCGCGGCCATAACCGGGTCGGACAAGGTCTACGGGACTCCGGTCGCGGTGGGAATGGTCGGCGTCCACGATCGCTTCGGTGAGTCGGGCGCGCCATGGGAGCTGGTGAAGGAATTCGAGGTCTCAGCGGAGCACATCGCCGTCGAGGCGAAGCGTCTGATAGACATGAGGAAGAAGAAGACACCGAAGGCGACGTCGGCGAAGAAGAAGGCCGCCAAGGTCCCGGCGCCCAAGACGGGAAAGGGCGCGGCCGGGAAGACGGCGAAGAAGGCTGCCAAGAGGGCGGTCAAGAAGACGGCGAAGAAGACCGCGAAGAAGGCTGCCAAGAAGACGGTGAAGAAGACCGCGAAGAAGGCTGCCAAGAAGGCGGTCAAGAAGACCGCGAAGAAGGCTGCCAAGAGGGCGGTCAAGAAGACCGTGAAGAAGGCGGTCCGGAAGACGGCCAGGAAGAAGCCCGCGCCGAAGAAGGTCAAGAGTGCGTCGAGGCGATCCGTCAAGAGGGCCGCGGCGAAGAAGCGCTAGCCGAGCTTTCCGCACCCCGGGACGTGCTTCATGAATGCGTCGATCGCCCTCGTGGCGCCCGGCACGTGCTGCTCGTCTGACAGCTTCAAGCTGATCGCAGTATACCGCCCGGACGCTTCGTCGAACGCGCTCTTCGGGAGCGAGACGCTCTCGACCTGGAACTTGGCTCCCGGGCTGAAGCACGGGCCGAACCCGGGCCCCAGCGTCAGCGTGAGCGACCTCTTTCCAATGCGCATCACGGCGAGCCGCCTGCCCCCGAACCACAGCGACAGCGAACGCTCGGACGTGCGCACCATGTCGCCCGCGATGCCGTACTCGTTCATGAAGTGCCGCACGACGCCGCGGAGTATCGCGCGCATCGGCCAACCGGTCAGTCGGTACTGCACGCTCTCGATCGCCGAATACGTCTCCCGGAGCGTGTCCGGCAGCAGATTGCGCATCACGAAGTCGCGCGCGTTCTCGCGCTGTGGGACACACGGTGCACGCTCGACCAGCAGGTCGGTCAGCGCATCGGCAGCTCTGGACGAATTCGCCCTCAAGGTCCGCCACATGGCGGACTCAAACGACTCTCCGGCATCCGAGAAGCCCCTCGCTCCGAGTTCGTAGACGACCGCGTCGGCGGGAACGATGAGGTCGTATCCCGATTCGCGGGCGACGTCGGCGATGCGCCCCACCGGAAGCATCGCGCTCGAGTCGTCCTGTCCCATCGACCGCGCGACCCTGCGCACGTCCGTGGCCAATCCCACCATTACCTCGTCGGGTCCGTCGAGGTAGCCGAGGCACACGTCGCCGTCTATCTCACCGATGTCGTAGATCGCGACGCCGATGATGGCCTTGCGGTTCCTGACGACCAGGACGCGTCCCTGGCCCAGGAGCGAGCGCAGTCGCCTGCCAGTGAGCGCCGGGAACTTCCATCCCCTGGGACAGAGGCCGCCTGACGCGGTGAAGCACTCCGAGCCCCGCACGTAGCGGCGGACCTCCGCGGCCTCCGATGTCTCTGCCTTGCGTCCGGTCAGCGGCCCTTCCGGAAGCGACTTGCCCCAGAGCCAGTTGGCCCTCGCGACCATCCAGAAGCCCCGCAGCTCGCCCAGGTGCCTGGATGCCGCGTTCCCCGCGCCGGTCGAGTACCTGATGCTCGTGGGCTCAAGCCTCATGGCCTCGCGGAAGGCCACCCTGTTGATCTGCTTCACGAGCCCTCTCCCGTGGAGATCGGGGTGGAGGCGAAGCCCCTCCAGCCAGACCTCGCCCGGTGCCAGGAGCGACACCTTGGACACGCCGACCGGGACGCCGTCAAGCGTCGCGGTCAAGAGGACTCCCTTGTCGTCGGCCAGCCATTTGTCCCAGACGAGCGGCAAGTAGTCGCTGCCACCCCATATGAGGGACGACATGGCCATCAGCGGTTCGCGGTCGGAGGCGCGGGCACGCCGCACCCTGAGTCTCAGGTCCCTGGGCAAACTGTGGCTCCTGGCTGATGAGTGAATCCCGGCCGGCGATGCGAATGTGTCTGCGGCCGTCCCGCGATGGCCGGCACACCTACAACTCGTCGACCGCCGCGAGTATTTCGTCCGCGTGGCCGGTGATGCTCACCTTCGGCCAGACGCGGCGGATCTTGCCCTTCTTGTCGATGAGAAACGTCGCGCGCTCGGCCGTCCTTCCGTTCTCCTTCAGCACACCGTACGCCTTCGAGATCTTCCTGTCGGTGTCCGCGATCAGCGGGAACGGAAGCTCGTTGTTCGCCGAGAACCTCTTGTGCGAGTCTATGCCCTGCGTGCTGACCCCGACGATGGCCGTTCCCGCCTTCTTGAACCCGTCGGCCGCGTCTCGGAAGGCGCGCGCCTCACGGGTGCATCCCGGTGTGTTGTCCATGGGGTAGAAGTAGAGGACCAGGTTCTTCTTGTCCTTGAAGTCCCGGAGCGAGATCGTCGAGCCGTCGGACGCCGCTCCCGAGAACGCCGGGGCCCTGTCTCCAGCCTCGAGTGTTGTTGGCATGTTGCCTCCTCGTCTCGGTGTCGCGGCGTCGCCACGCACGCCTTGGCCCGTCGTGCCCGCCCGTCGTCCGTCGGATCTCCCCCGACGGGGCTCGCGGAACACACTTCGGCCCCGCCGGACACGGAGATCCGCTGCCATGATCAGTCCAAAGGGGACGCGTCTGATCACGCCGGTGCCGACGAGGCCTGCCTGAACGGGGTTGCAGAGATTGTACACGATGGGCGCCGGGCCCACAAGATGGGCGATTTCTGAGACTCGGGCCACTATTCTTCCCCGGTCGTGCGCTCTGCCGACGGTGCTCCGTGGGCGACATCGGCTCCCGTTGTCCATTGGGTGTTTCAACATCACGGACTCTGGGTGTATCTTAATATGTGTGTGACGAGCATGGGAGGTCGCCGAGCCTCCCTGGACGGTCTCCGCCCCCGAGGCCGACATCCCCCCGAGGAGAGCATCCAGATGAGCATGTCCGCGCGGAGCTTCCGGGTCCTGGCGTTGGTCATGGCGGCAGGCCTGTCCGCGACCGCGCACGCCGGCGTGGTCACCGAGCACTACGAGTTTCCCCCGCCCTCCATCACGTCAGAGGACGGATACGTCAGCGTGACGATGGACGACGCATGGAGCTTCGGGCATCCCGGCGATCCGGTTCTGCCCATGATGCCCGCGCGCCTTCTCCTCCCGCCTGGAGAGGTCGCCGTCGACGTCACGATCACGCCGGGCGACAAGGTGGAGATCGGTTCAGGCTACCTGGTCGCGCCGGGTCAGCGCCAGTATCCGCTCTCGTACGATGGACCTGTCGTGCGAGATGAGCCAGAGTACAGCCGGCGCGTCTCGTTCCCTGGGCGCCTCGGCGATCAACCGAGAACGGGCTTCTTCCGAGGGCGGTCTATCGCCAGTTTCGCCCTGCATCCGGTCGAGTACGTGCCTTCCACCGGGACGCTCTGGTACTACAGGACGATGGACGTCACCGTGACTACGGCGCCCGACGCCCGAGCGTCCAATGCCGCGAACAACATGGCGCGGCGTATAGAAGACACGGACAGTGAGCTCTCGCGCATGGTAGACAACCCCGGCGCGCGTTCCAGATACCATTCCTACGAACAGGCTCACCCGCAGGGGTACGCGCTCGACCCGGACCCAGCGTACGACTACGTCGTCATCACGACCGAGGCCTGGGACGACTACCTCGGCGACTTCGTCGACTACAAGACGAAGCGGGGCCTGAGGACGAAGGTCGTCCTGGCGTCGTGGATCTACGACAGATACGAGGGGCGCGACGAGCAGGAGCAGATACGGGAGTTCATCAAGGACGCGTACCGGACGTGGGGAACGGAATACGTCCTCCTGGTCGGCGACACGCGGGACGAGAGTGGTATCCCTCACCGGGGCCTCTACGCCTCCGTGACCGACGGAGGCAACACCGACCCGGCGGGTGACGACGGCGAACGTCCGTACGCGGACGCCGACATTCCCGCCGACATCTACTACGCGGCCCTGGACGGCAACTGGAACGACGACGGCGACGGCATGTGGGGGGAGCCCTCCGAGGCCGACCTGTATCCCGAGGTGGCCGTCGGCAGGGCATGCATCAACGAGTACTGGGAGCTCGAGAATCTCACGGACAAGGTCGCGCGTTACGAGGAGGCGCCGGTGGTCGCCGACTGCGACGAGGCGCTGTTCGTCGGCGAGTATCTGTGGCCCGCCACGTACGGCGGTGACTACATGGACGAGATACTGTACGGCTCCAGCGAGAACGGGTACACGACCGCAGGAATGCCGTCCTCGATGCACGCGCAGACGCTATACGAGAAGGATGGGGCGTGGGCATCCAGCACGCTCATGACCGTCATGAATGGCGGCGTCAACATCGTGAACCATCTCGGGCACTGCAACGAGCACTACGTGATGAAGATGACTCCTCTCGATATCTCGACCTTCACGAACGACGGGACCGAGAGAAGTCTGAACTTCGTGTACAGCCAGGGCTGCTACGGCGGTTCGTTCGACAACATGTCGGTGGCCGGCTACTACACTTACGACTGCTTCGCGGAGCAGTTCGCCGTGGCCCGGTCTGGTGCCGCAGCGATGATCGCCAACTCACGCTACGGTTGGGGTGAGGAGGGCGGCACGAACGGATCCTCGCAGTACTACGATCGCGAGTTCTTCGACGCGATGTTCGCGGAGGGCATCTACCCCGTAGGCAAAGCCAACAACGACTCGAAGGCGGACGTCGTTTGGGCGATCAACTACGGTGCCAACCGGTGGTGTTGTTACGAGCTGAACCTCTTCGGCGACCCGTCCATGGAGCTGTGGACGGCCGAACCTACCGCGATGACGGTGGAGCATCCGACGCTCATTCTCACCGACCAGGACGAGATGCAGGTGACCGTTCGAGGGTCTATGGGCGAACCGATCGAGGGCGCGCGCGTGGCGGTCTATACGGACGACGGGCGCGTCTACGACACCGGCGTGACCGGCGCTGAGGGCGAGGGAACCGTCCGGGCTGCGACGCCCGTGTCGGGCACGCTGCGGATGCGCGTCATGGCTCATGACCGCCTGGACTTCGATGCTTTGGTACCGGTCATCTCGTCGACCGAACCGTATCTGAACCTGGCGGGAGACGTGCTGGACGACGACGCGTCGGGCGCGAGCAGTGGCAACGGTGACGGCGTCGCTAACGCGGGCGAGACGCTCGAGATAACGGTGTCGGTCGAGAATCTTGGGGGAGGCCTGGCGAGTGCGGCGTCGGCGCAGCTCTCTTGTGACAGTCCGTTCGTCGACATCATCGACGGATCGGTCGAGTTCGGCGACGTGGGCGCGTTCACCACCGTGGATGGTCTGATTCCGTTCGTTGTCCACATCGCCCCGGAGACACCGGACGGAGAGGTGCTTGAGTTCTCGCTCGCAGTCTCAGGCGCGTCGCGGCCCGAGTGGAACTACGCGTTCAGCGTGGACGTATCGGCCCCGGTGATCGCCTACGCGACCCACTTCCTGGACGATTCGCCGGAGGGTGGGAACGGGAATGGATGCCCCGAGGCGGGAGAGACCGTGTCGCTTGAGCTCGTGCTCTCGAACACGGGACGCGCCGACGCCACAGGACTGATCGTCTCCATCTCGACGACGAACCCGTTCGTTGCCGTCGACAGCGCGATGCTGTCGCGCTCGACACTGGCGGCAGGGGAGACCGGGCCGCTCGACGGCGAGTATACGATCACGTTCCTGCCGGGATGCCCCGCCTCACTCGAGGTTGGCCTGGACATCGATGTGGAGGCCGACTGGGGGTATGAGGCGTCGGACGGGACCACCATCCTTACGGCGGGATCGGACATCATGGAGGACGTCGAGGGAGATCTATCGGTCTGGTTCCATGACGTTGCCACCGACGGTTCGGCGGACGCGTGGCACGTCGAGCCGACACGGGCCCATTCGGGGTCCTACAGCTGGAACTTCGGCGGTGACGGGCACGACCTCTATCCTCCGTTGTCTGACGGGGCGCTGTACCTCGGCGCGTTCTGCCTGAGCGCAGGCGCCGAGCTGCGGTTCTGGGACTGGCTCAGCGCCGAGACCGAGGGACCGACGACCGCGTGGGACTGCGCTCTCGTAGAGATCTCGACGGATCACGGAGTGACGTGGGACCTTCTCGAGCCGGTGGAAGGCTACACGCACACGAAGACCACGAATTCCGCCAACGCGATACCCGACGGAACGCCGTGCTGGTCCGGCATGCACGACTGGCGCGAGGAGGTCTTCGATCTGTCGTCATACGTGGGTGAGAACGCGATGTTCAGATTCAGGTTCGGCTCCGATGACGCGTTCGAGATGGAGGGGTGGTACGTCGACGACGTGTCGCTCACGTTCGACGCGTCGGTTGCCCCACAGCCGACGACAGCTGGTGGCCTCGGGCTGCCGGTCGCCTTCGCGCTGCGCCAGAATGCGCCGAACCCGTTCAATCCGGTCACGACCATAAGGTATGAGTTGCCCACGGATTCGGACGTTCGAATCGACGTCTACAACGTGGCGGGCAGGCACGTGCGCACAGTGGTCGATGGACCCGTTGCGGCCGGCTACAACGAGGTGGTCTGGGACGGCAGGGACAACTCGGGGAAGAGGGTGGCGAGCGGCGTTTATCTCTACAGGATGTCCGCGGGCGACTTCGAGTCGAAGAAGATGATGGTTGTGCTCAAGTAGACTCTGATTCAGAGAGTCGGTCTCGCGCACCCCGTGCTCCGGCGCGGGGTGCGTGCGTGTCGGCGTGTGTCGGAGTTCAGATGGGAGAGCGCAACCGCCTCTCCATGCGTCGCATCGACGTCAGCCTCTTGCGGTCGAACTCGGGTGTCTCGCCCGGTATCTCGAACACGAACGGAAGGTGTGCGAGTTCGGGGTTGCCGACGAGGTTTCGGAGCGCACGTCTGCCCATGTTGCCCTCCGACCACAGCGCATGCCGGTCGCGGCGAGAGCCGAGTTCGGCGTGCGAGTCGTTGCCGTGGACGCCCACCAGCCGCCCGATCCCCGGGCCGTCATCGAACTCCCGCAGCATGGCATCGAGCGCTTCCTGACTGCGCAGGTCGTACCCCAGCGCCCAGAGGTGCGCCGTGTCGAGCAGGATGCCTACCCTGTCCGAGGGGAAGGGGGAGACGATGCCTGCCAGCTCCTCGAACGTTATACCGATCTCGGTGCCCTTGCCCGCGCCGCCCTCGACGGCAACTGCCGCGCCGCCCGGCGCCCTCTCGAGGACGTGCCCGAGTGCGCGAACGGCTCGCTCCACGCCGGCCCGCGCGCCGGCTCCCAGGTGGTTACCGGCGTGGACGATGACGGGCCCCGCCTGCAGCTCCGAGGCGCGCGTCATCGCGTCCACCAGAGCTCGGCGCGACCTTCCCCCGAGGCGCCTGTCGCCAGTGGCGAGGTTGATGAGGTAGGGGGCGTGCACGAAGACCGGTCCCATCCCGGCGGACGCCACGGCGCGGACGAAGCCGTCCCGGTCGGCGGGGTCGAGCCGTCCTATGGCCCAGCCGACCGGATTTCCGGAGAATATCTGAAAGGGACCGCAACCGATGTCGGCGGCGTATCGGGCTGTGGTGGCGAGGCTTCTCTGCCTCGGCACGTGGATGCCGAATCGCATGAAGGCTCCATTCTCCGGGGTGTTCCGCGGTCCCGGCCGACGAGGCGGCCTCTGTCGCACGGCCGGTCCAGGAGGTCACGCTTACGGTGCATTGTACCACTTCGATGGAAAACCTTTGCGCCGCATCTTGCTAAGTGATATAATCCACGGCAGTTACGTTGATTGAGGCCGTGCCGGGTTTAATTCCGGCGCGGGCCGCACGGATCCCCCGGGAGGAGAGAGGCTGGCATGAGACAGACGTCGAGCACTCCGAGGGCCCTTCTGGCCGCTTTGGCGGTCCTGGTCTTGCTGTTTGCCGGAAGCGCGGCTGCGGGAGTCACGACCCAGCACTACGAGTTCGCGGAGCCGGTCGTGACGGAGGCCGGCGGGTACGCCCACGTGGAGATGGACGGCGCCACGACCTACGGTGAGCCGGGCAAGCCGGCCCTGCCGGTCACGGGCGCGAGCATCCTTCTGCCACCGGGAGAGGAACTGGTGAGCGTGAGGGTGGTCCCTGGTGAGAAGGTCACGCTCCCGGGCAGCTACCTGGTCGAACCCGGGCAGAGGCAGTATCCGCTTTCGTACGCGGGCCCTGTGGAGCGGTACTCGGCCGATTACGCCGGGCTGGGCGCCTACCCTTCCGAGAGGAACGGCGGCTCGACCTTCGGATTCTACAGAGGACACGGTATTGCCAGCGTGTCTCTTCTGCCGGTCGAGTACGACGCGGAGTCCGGCCGGATCTCTTACTACTCGAGCATGGACGTCGAGATAGAGAGCGCACCGACGGAGAAGGCGGCGCGCACCGCCGAGCGCATGATCCGCGTCGACGCCGGAACTAACGCGACGCTAACGCGCATCGTCGACAACTCCCCACGAAAGACCCTCTATAACGCGATAGACAGGGTGAGGCCGCTCAGCCGGTCGCTCGATCCTTCACTCGACTACAAGTATGTCATCATAACGACGAGTTCGTGGGACGACTATCTCACCGACTTCGCGGAGTTCGAGACACAGCGCGGCTACAAGGCGGGCATCTTCCTGCGTTCGTGGATCTCGTCGAACTACGCCGGTGACGACGACCAGATGAAGATCAGGAACTTCATCATAGATGCGTACGACACGTGGGACATCGACTACGTGCTTCTGGTCGGCGACGCGCGCGATGCCAACGGCATCCCGCACCGAGGTATGTGGAACGATGCCTACGGCGAGTATGAGGACGACCTGCCGGCCGATGTCTACTACTCCAGCCTGGACGGCAACTGGAACACCGACGGTGACAATCTCTGGGGCGAGTACAGCCCCGAGGAAGCCGACCTCTATCCCGAGGTTGCAATCGGCCGCGTCTGCGCGGACGACGTCGCCGGCGTGCAGAACTTCGTCACGAAGACGATGCGCTACGTCGACTCGCCGGTCGTGGGAGAGTGCGACGAGGCGTTGATGGTTGGGGAGCTTCTCTGGTCCAGCCCGCTAACCTACGGCGGAACGTACATGGACGAGGTGATGAACGGCTCGTCCGCCAACGGCTACACGACCGTAGGATTCCCCGGCACGATGAACATGGACACGCTATACGATCGCGACGGGACGTGGAGCTACTCGACGCTCATTAGCATGATGGAGAGCGGCCTCAACATCGTGAATCACCTGGGGCACAGCAACACGACGTACGCGATGAAGATGGACACGGGCGACATTCCATCGTTCGATAACGACGGCACGACCCACACGCTCAACTTCGTCTACAGCCAGGGTTGCTACTGCGGTGCATTCGACGACAGGGACACGTACGGCAGCTACGGCAGCGACTGTTTCGCCGAACAGTTCACGACGGACGACGACGGTGCCGTGGCGGTCATCATGAACTCGCGCTACGGCTGGGGCGACCCGGGTGGAACGAACGGATCGTCGCAGTACTTCAACCGGGAGTTCTTCGACGCGATGTTCTCCGAGGGCATCTACACTCTGGGCGAGGCGAACGACGACTCCAAGGTCGACGCTCTCTGGGCGATCACCTACGGCGCCAATCGCTGGTGTCATTACGAGCTGAACCTGTTCGGCGATCCGGCGCTTGAGCCGTGGACGGCCGAGCCGACGGCGCTCACCGTGAACCACCCGTCGACGATCATGGTCGACCAGCCGGACATGGAGTTTGTCGTTACCGACGGCCGCGCGGCGGTTGCCGGAGCCCGTGTGACCATCTGGACCGACGACTACTCGGTCTACGACACGGGACTCACCGACGCGCAAGGTGAGGTGACCGTACATCCCAGCGCGGGGTCAGAGGGCACGCTCAACATCAAGGTCCATGCTCACGACCATCTCACGTGGGGCGGCACCGTTGCGGTCACGCCCGCCAGCGGGGCGTACGTCGTCCTGGAGGACTACGTCGTCGATGACGACCAGAGCGGCGAGAGCAGCGGAAACGGCAACGCGATCGTCAACGCCGGCGAAGACGTCGAGCTCGTGGTCACTCTCGAGAACGTCCTTGTCGATGACGCCTACGGGGTAACTGCTACGCTCTCGACGAGCAGCAGCAGAGTGTCGATTACGGACGACTACGAGGAATACGGGGACATACCGGCCCTGGCGTCGGCACAGTGTCTGGATGACTACAATCTGACGATATCGTCCGACACGCCCGACGGCGAAGTGATACCGCTCACACTGACGGTGACCGATGCAACGCGGAGCACTTGGGAGTCGGACTTCACCATCACGGTCGCGTCCCCGGTAGTGGAGTACGCCGACCATTCGTCCGACGACCCGCCGTACGGCGGCAATGGAAGCGGCTGCCTTGAGGCCGGCGAGACGGTGGTGCTGAGCCTGTCACTCACGAACTCCGGGAGCGCCGGAGCGACCGGCGTGACGGCCACCATTTCGAGCACGGACCCGTACGTTCAGATCAACGACGACTCGGCCGCCATCTCCTCGCTCGGGTCCGGGTCCACACAGGCGGTGTCTCCCGACTTCTCGGTGACCCTCCTGCCCACTTGTCCGGAGCTGCACGAGATCATCTTCGATGTCGCCGTTACGGCGGATTGGGGATACTCCGCGTCGCACCAGTTCAGCATGCTCTCGGGAGGCGCCCCGTTCACCGACGACGTCGAGCAAGGCGAAGGAAAGTGGACGCACGGGGTGGTTACACCGAGCTTCGGTGACGAGTGGCACGTGGACACGTATCGCTACCACACGAGCGGCCACAGCTGGAAGTGCGGTGGGTCCGGATCGCTTGACTACGGCGACTCGAACGACGGCGCACTGGTCATGAGGCCAATGTGCATAGGTGCGAACGGCGTGTTCTCGTTCTGGCACTGGATGGACGCCGAGGAGGAGGGCTCGACGTCGGCCTGGGACTGCGGATTCCTTCAGATCTCCACCGACGGCGGGGACACCTGGAGTGTTCTCTACCCGGACGGCGGCTACAGCCACACGAAGAACACCAACTCGGCCAACCCTGTGCCCGAGGGAACGCCGTGCTGGTCCGGCACGTTCAGCTGGACACAGGAGACCTGCGATCTCTCGGCCTATGCGGGCCAGACCATTGAGATCCGCTTCAGGTTCGCCTCGGACGGGTACGTTACCGGCGAGGGTTGGTACATCGATGACATCGACCTGACCTTCGATGCCGGAGGAACGTCCGGCCTGGAGGAAGGCGAGGTCCCGGCGGTCTTCGCGCTCAGGCAGAACGTGCCCAACCCGTTCAACCCCGTCACGGTGATATCCTACCAGCTGCCGCAGGCCGGACACGTCAAGCTCGACGTCTACAACGTGGCCGGCAAGCTCGTGACGACGCTCGTCGACGAGGCGCAGCAGCCCGGTTTGAAGTCGGTGACGTGGGACGGGACCGACGCGAAGGGCAACAAGGTCGCGAGCGGCGTCTATCTGTACAGAATCGAGGCCGGAGACGACGTGGCCAAGAAGATGATGGTGTTGCTGAAGTAGCGTTCAGTTCGAAAGTTAGCTCCTTGCGCGGCGGGGCCGGACGACTATGATGTATATGGTCCTTCGGCCCCGCTCTCTATTCCCCCGGCCCGTGGTGGGTCGGGGATGCGGCGGCCTCAGATCGACTCGTCCAGCCAGCGAGGTGAGCGCTGTGGCCGTCCGAACGACCAACCTGGGGTTCCCCAAGCACGTGTCGGAAGAGATCGATCTTCTGTCCAGGGCGCTGGGCGGAGCGTTCCGCGTGTTCCTGTTCGCCGACTACGGCGGCACACTCGTTCCCAACGGCCCCGGCTCGGACCACAAGCCGACTCCCGAACTCAAGAAGCGCCTCGAGCAGCTCTCACAGGTGGAGTCGTTCTCGATCTTCATCCTGAGCGGCAGGACCATCGAGGAGCTTGACGGTCTACTGGGCCTCGAGGACGTCGGCCTCATAGGTCAGGGCGGATTCGAGATCAGGAAGCCGGGCGGGACCACGGTGTACCCGGTCGACGCTGGGGCGGTGGTGGGACTCCTGTCGCACGTGGAACTCGAGGCTCACGGCTGTCTCTGTTCGCATCCGTGCGTGCAGGTGGTGAACAAGGGTTTCGCGATCGCCATTGAGCACGGCTCGTGCGACCCCGATGTCTCAAGGCGCGCGACGCACTGCTTCACGGACCTCGTGAGGTCGCTCGACAAACACAACCAGCTCGAACTCATGTACAGGTCGGACGCGGTGGAAGCCAGGATGGCTGGTTGGCGGAAGGGTGACGCGGTCACGCACGTGCTCAAGGACGCGGACATCGAGGACACGCTCGCGATCTACATGGGCGACGACGTCACTGACGAGGAGGCCTTCGAGGCCCTGGGGAAGTGGTCGGGGGACGGAAACGACTCCAAGTCGTGGTTCATCGGGGACCCCGACGACGACGACGAGTCGGTCCCCAAGTCGCTGCCCATCCTGGTGTCTCCGACGCCTCGGTCCACGACGGCCTCGCTCTTCGTGCGCGGACCGCACGAGGTCTACGAATTCCTCTCGTCGGTGACTGCCATCGCTACAGCTCTCATGTAGCTCACCCGTGCTTCCTTCTTACGAGCAGCACAGAGCACGCGGCGCCCTGCGAGACGGCCGTGCTCACCGACCCCATCGACCTGATCTGGTCGGGGCTCTTCCCTCGGACTCCCACAACGATAAGAGACGCGTCCAGGTCGGCCGCAAGCTTGAGCACCGCCTCCGCCGGATGTCCCTTCTCCAGAAAGTGCGGAGTGGCCGCCACTCCCGCGGCGCGCGCGACCTCCACGGCGTGGCTGAGCGTTCTCTCGCCGTCCTTCCTTAGCGCGTCCTCAGTTGCGTCCGCGAGGTCGGCCCGGTAAGCATCGGGAATGTGGAACGCGTGGCAGACGTCCACGGAGGAGGAGCCGCAACCGGCGATGGTCGACGCCGCCCGGACCGCGGCATCCGCGTCGAGCGAGCCGTCGACGGCGACGAGGATCTTCTCGAACATGGTCTACCCCTCCGATGGCGGTTTGTCGCCCGACAGCTGCACGCTGAGCCTGGCATTCATGGGCTCGCCCTCGCCCAGGTACACGGTGCGGTGCGGGAACGGGATCTCGATGCCCAGCTCGTCGAAACGCTTCTTGATCTTGCGGCGGAACTCGCGCCCTATCGTCCATTGCTGAAGCGGCTGCGTGGTGAACATCACGCGGATGTTGACCGCCGACTCGCCGAAGCTGTCGACTCCGAGGATTTGAAGAGGCTCGGTGATGAGCGGGGCGAACTTCTCGTCCTTCTGAAGCTCGTCACCTACCTGTCCCAGGACCTCCATGACGTAGTCGACGTCCTCCTTGTATGCGACTCCCACGTCCAGAAGGAATCTCGACCACTCCTTGGTCATGTTCGTGACCGTCGTGATCTGCCCGTTGGGCACCACATAGACCTTGCCCTCGAGGTCACGCAGGACTGTCGTTCTGAGCGAGATCTTCTCGACGAGCCCCGAGACGCCGCCTATCGACACCACGTCTCCCACTCGGAACTCGTTCTCGACCACGATGAAGACGCCGTTGAGGAAGTCCTTCACGAGAGACTGGGCTCCGAATCCAATGGCCAGTCCGGCGATTCCGGCGCCTGCCAGTATGGGGCCGATGTCCACGCCGAGTTCCTTGAGCACCATCATTGCCGCGAAGGCCCAGACTACGAGCGTCATGACGTTATTGAGGATCTTCGTGAGCGTATCGGCGCGCTTCTCGCGTTCGCTTCTCGTCGTGGGATCGTCATCCTCGAAGAACCGGTTGAGCCGGTGTATCGAGAAGCGGAGCAGGCGGATGATCACGTAGGCGCCTACGATGATGAAGACGATCTTGAGTCCACTCGTCAGGAGCCATTTCATGACCTTCTCAGCGTCGAACAGAGTCTTCCAGTCGACTGACATGACTTCCTCTCTCTAGCTAGTCGAGCGTGAACTTCCCGTCCTTGTAGACCACCTTCCCGTCGGCGTAGATCTTGCCGCCGTCGCGCATGTCGGTGACCATGTCCCAATGGATGGCCGACTCGTTCACTCCGAGCGACTCTGGAATCGACGCCCCCATGGCCATGTGGACGGTGCCGCCGATCTTCTCGTCGAAGAGCGTGTTACGGGTGAACTTCTGTACCGAATAGTTGGTGCCGATGGCGAACTCTCCGACTCGCTTGGCCCCGTCATCCGTGTTGAGCATGGCCTCGAGGAAGTCCTGGCCCTTTGAGGCCGTGGCCTTGACGATACGGCCCTTCTTGAACGTAAGCCGGACTCCCTCGGCCTCCCTTCCGTAGTAGAAGGCGGGGAAGGAGAACGTGATCGAGCCCTCGACCGAGTCCTCGACGGGTCCCGTGAAGATCTCGCCGTCCGGCATGTTCGCCTTGCCGTCGCAGTTGACCCACTTGCGTCCAGCGACCTTCATCGTGAGGTCGGTCCCCTTCGTCACAACGCGGACCTTCCTGGCGTGGTCGAGACGCTTGCAGATCCTCGCCTGCTTGCGATGCACCGACTTCCAGGCGGCTATTGGGTCCTTCTTGTTCACAAGACAGGCGTCCAGGACGAAGTTCTCGTACTCCGGGAGCGACATCTCGGCATCCTGGGCGCTCGCATTGGTCGGGAACTGCGTCCCCACCCACTTGAGCTCTCCGGCGGCCTCACGCTCGTTCCACCGCCTCATTATCGGCGCGGTGGCACTCGCGCGCTCCCGCTGCCTGTCCGGGTCGACGTTGGCCAGATCCTTGGTGTTCTCGTCGGCCCAGAACGAGATGAACTTGTCCGTCTTCTCTACTTCCTCCATGGCGACGGGGCTCAGGAATCTGAGCTGATCCTTTCTGGCCTCCTTGAGGAATATCTCGGAGATCCCGGGCAGGTGGCACCTGACGAACGGATGACCGCCGGCCTTCAGGCATTCCCTGTAGACCTCCTTCGTCAGAAGCTCGGCCACCGGGTACGTCTGTATGGCCACCAGATCTCCCTTCCCGACCTCGACCGAGTAGTTCACAAGCACCTTCGCGAGCGCTTCGTATCTCGGGTCTCTCACCTGGATCTCCTCACTGCAGTGGCGGCTGCGCTCCGACTCTGATGATGGCACGGACGGACGACTATGTCCGATGGGCATGCCGCTCAGCGCGGCGCCCGGGTTCTACTCCGTGAACTTGCCGTCCTTGTAGATGACCTTGCCGTCGGCGTATATGGTGCCGCCGTCGCGCATGTCGTTCACCATGTCCCAGTGGATGCCTGACTTGTTCTTGCCTCCGGTGTCGGGGTACGAGGCCCCGAGCGCCATGTGTATCGTGCCGCCGATCTTCTCGTCGAAGAGCGTGTTCTTCGTGAACTTCTGGATCGAGTAATTGGTTCCCACGGCGATCTCGCCCACGAACCTGCCGCCGGCGTCGGTGTCGAGGCTCGCGTTCAGGAAGTCGTCACCCTTATCCGCGCGCGCCTTCACCGCCTTCCCCTTCTTGAACTCGATCGTTACTCCGTATGCCTCCCTTCCGCCGTAGCAGGCGGGGAAGGAGAACGCGATCTTGCCCTCCACCGAATTCTCGATGGGGCCGGTGAAGATCTCTCCCGACGGCATGTTGTGTCTCCCGTCCGAGTTGATCCACTTGCGTCCCTCGACGCTCATCGAGATGTCGGTTCCCTTGGCGACGATGCGGAGCTTCTTGCACTGGTCCAGCATCTTGCAGATCTTCGCCTGCTTCCTGCGGACCGACTTCCAGGCCGCCACCGGGTCCTTCTTGTGGACGAGGCACGCCTTCAAGACGAAGTCCTCGTACTCGGAGAGCGACATCTCCGCGTCCTGGGCGCTCGCGTCACACGGGAACTGTGTGCCGCACCAGTCCAGCTCGCCCGCAGCCGAGCGCGACATGAACTTGTCGGAGATCTCGCTGTGCGCGGCCCTGGCAATCGCCATGCGCTGCGGGTCGATGTTGGCGAGCGTCTTGGTGTTGGACGAGGCCCGGATGTTCAGGAGTTTGTCGATCGTGTCGATCGTGAACTCGGCGAGCGGGCTCACGTGCGTGAGCTGATGTTTCTTGGCCTCGCTGTAGAAGATCTCGTCGAGGCCCGGCAGGCTCAAGCGCATGAACGGATGTCCTCCGGCCGCGAGCGCCCTGCGGTAGACCTCACGCAGCAGCGGTGCAGCGATCGGCGTGGAGTTGATCTGAACGAGGTCGCCCTTCTCGACCTCGAGGCAGTAGTCGACCAGGACCTCTGCGAGCTTGACGTAGCGGGGATCTGTCACGGCGTTCGTCTCCTCTGGCGTCAGCTCCCGGCGGCGGGTGCCACGAGTCTCCGCTTGTTGGTGTGCGACCGCCCGCGCGCGGCAGTGCCCGGACGGTAGATGTGTCAGTGATCGATTCTTGCGGCTATCGGCATGCGCCGCCCGGTTCCGAAGGCCTTGCTCGTGACCTTGAGTCCCGGGGCGGCCTGGCGTCTCTTGTACTCGTTCCTGTCGACCGCGCGCACCACCCAGGCCACGGTATCTTCCGGAATGCCCTCAGCAACGATCTCCCGCGGAGAGGACGTTCCGTCGATGTACATGTCCAGGATGTGGTCGAGCACATCGTATGGCGGCAGCGTGTCCTGGTCGCGCTGGTCGGGCCGGAGTTCCGCGGACGGCCACTTCTCGATTATCGATGCCGGTATCACCCGGCGCTCTCGGTTGAGGTTGCGGGCGAGAGCGTACACCTCGGTCTTGGGCACGTCCGAGATGACCGCGAGACCCCCGCTCATGTCGCCGTAGAGGGTGCAGTACCCGACGGCGACCTCGCTCTTGTTTCCCGTCGAGAGCAGTAGGTACCCGGACTCGTTGGCCAGCGCCATCAGTATGTTGCCACGGATCCTGGCCTGTATGTTCTCCTTGGCGACGGTCACGTCGTCGCCCTCGAGGTAGGGGTCAAGTTGAGCGAGATACGATTCGTAGATGCCGGATATGGGGACGACCGAGAATCCGATCCCCAGATTGCGGGCAAGGACCCTCGAGTCCTCGATGCTGCCGCTCGACGAGTAAGGGGACGGCATCGTGACACCCATGACGTTCCCCGGGCCAAGCGCTTCGACCGCGAGCGCCGCGACGACGGCCGAGTCGATGCCGCCGGAGAGGCCGACCGCCACCTTAGCGAACCCGCACTTCCTGACGTAGTCCCGAAGTCCTGTTACTAGAGCTCTCCGTATCGAGTCGACGCGGTCGTCGGGCAGGAACTCCGCTCCCGGTCCCGGAGACGCGAGGTCTACGATCCTCACTTCCTCCTCGAACGCGGGGAGATAGGCATGCAGCGCCCCGTCGGGTGCGACGACCGCGCTCCGGCCGTCGAAGACGAGTTCGTCGTTGCCGCCGACCTGGTTGACCACGAGGAACGGGACTCCGTGTCTCGCCGCGTGTCCACGGAAGAGCCCGTAGCGAATCTCGTCCTTGCCCGCATAGAACGGGGACGCGGAGACGTTGATGATGATCGTGGCGCCTCGCTCGGCCAGTTCGGCGATCGGGTCCCTCGTGTATATGCTCCGGTGCCAGAGCGAGGCATCGTTCCACGCATCCTCGCAGATGGAGATGCCCAACACCTCTCCGGCGAACGGAACCGGGTGCACCTCCGGCGCCGGGTCGAAGTAGCGCGCCTCGTCGAAGACGTCGTAGGTGGGGAGGAGCGACTTGTGGACCGTGGCGACCGTGCCGCCGTCCTTCAGGAGAACCGCGGAATTGTGAAGCCCCTTGCCGGCGCGACAGTCGCTTCGTGTCACGGTCCCCACGAGAACGGCCGTCTCCGGATGGCGCGTCGAGAGGGCCGCTGCACTCGACAACGCGACCTCCGCTCTGTCGATGAACCAGGGCTTGTCCAGCAGGTCCTGCGGGGGGTAGCCGGTCAGGAACAGCTCGGGGAAGATCGCAATCTCCGGTCCCTCGGCGGAGACGCCCGCAAGGGCCTCCTCCATGAGCGAGAGGTTCCCATCGAAATCGCCAACGGTCGGGTTCAGCTGGCAGAGTGCCGCTCGCACCACAACCTCCGCTTCAAGGAAGGCCAGAGAGGCGTCGCAGGACGCAGGGCGGAACCATGATAACGCCTATGGAGTGGGCGTTCCAGAGCGAAGTCCGCAGGCCACGGGCGCCCGCACTGGGGCCCGCCGGCTCGCGCCGCGGGTCAGTTCTCCCCGTGCGTGTCCATCTCCGGGTCTCTGCGCCGCTCGCTCAGAAGCACCAGGTTCCGTAGCTCCTCGGGCGTTCTCGCGCCCATCCAGCGCTCGTCGAAATCCGGGGCCTGCGTCAGCTGGGCGATGTGCATTAGCGCCCTCAGGTGGTAGCTGCGCTCGTCCGTGGATCCAATGAGGACGAAGACGGCATGGACCGGCGGCAGGTCCGCGGAGAACGTGATGCCGCCGCACGAGCGCGCGAGCAGGATGTCGAAGACGTGGTCGCCGTCCACGACGATGTGTGGTATGGCGAGGCCCGGTCTGAGTGCGGTAGTCGACTGCTCCTCCCGCTTGATGAGGAGGTCGTATATCTGGCTCTCCGGCTTGACCATCTCGTGAGCGAGTATCTTCGCGATCCTCCGGAAGAAGTCGTGAAGCGGCTCGCCGGGCTCCATGTCGAGGATGGTGCACCGCTTGACCAGACGATCGAAGCGGTCCTCCACTATCTCGTCTCGAACCTTGATTATCTCGCGAAGTTCCATGTCGAGCGACGACGTCACGAGCTCCCGCGACGTCACGCGACGTACGAGCTGGATGAGTGCGGAGTCCTTGCGTTCGCTCCGCTTCGCGTACAGGACGTACCAGACCAGGCTTCCGCCGAAGAAGAATGCGGTGACGAGGAGCGGCACCGCGCCCATCCCGAGTACCAGAAACCCGTACAGCGCGATGGCGGCGATCTGCACCCACGGGTAGAGAGGCGAGACGAACGAGGGGCGGTAGTGCTGTAACTTGCTCTCTCTCATGATGATGACCGCGACGTTCACAAGCAGAAAGAGGATGATCATCATCGTCGAGGCGACCTTGACGAGCGTCACCAGATCGAGAAACGCGATGGCCGCGATCATGATGCCGCCGGTCAGGAGTATGGCGTAGTGCGGCGTGTTTCGCTTCTCGTTGACCCGGCCCAGGAACGCAGGGAGAATGTTGTCCCGGCTCATGGCCATGGGCGTGCGCGACGCTGAGAGTATGCCCGCGTTACCGGTCGTCGTGAACGCGATGAGCGCCGCCACGGCCATGATGATGAGCCCCGGGGTCCCCAAGAAGCCCGCGGCGGCCGTAGAGATCGGCGTGGTCGATCCGGAGAGCCGCGCCCCGTCCACGACTCCAACGGCGACGAATATCGTCGCGACGTAGAGGGCGGTCACTATGAAGAACGCGAGCAGCATTCCGAGAGGGATGTTCCTGGTCGGGTCCTTCACCTCTTCGGCCACACCCGCCACCTTCGTAAGACCGCCGTAGGAGACGAAGACGAGTCCGGCGGTCGCGAAGATGGCCGGCCATCCGCCGGGCGCGAACGGCACGTAGCGGTGGACGTCGATCGCGGGCGCACCGCGAACGATGTAGAAGATGAGCGTGGCGAGGAGGCCGACGACGAGCACCGACTGGAGACGCCCGGCGTGCTTCGCTCCGGCGAGATTGACGATCATGAAGAGGATGGTCAGCGCGACCGCGATCAGTTTGATCGCGGCGGGGGAGATGTCGGGCCACACGAGAACGGCGAAGGAGCCCATGCCCAGGAGGGCGAACGCCGATTTGAACGTCAGCGAGAACCAGGACGCCATTCCGCCAATCGTGCCCAGCGCACCGCCAAGGCTCCGCTCGATGTAGAAGTAGGTACCGCCGGCCTTGGGCATCGCCGTCGACAGCTCGGCCTTGCTGAAGAGAGCCGGCAGGACGAAGACGCCGGCGAGGGCGTAGGCGACGATCACCGACGGGCCGGCCAGCGCGTAGGCCACCCCTGGCAACACGAACAGGCCGGAGCTGATCATCGCTCCAGACGCGATCGTGAAGACGTCGAGCAGGCCCAGTTCCTTGCGGAGCTGCAGACTCGCCCCCTGGTCGCGGTTGCCGCCCGAATCGCGGCCGCTCCCCGAATCTCCGCGAGGCGCGGCGGTGCGCCGCGGCCCGCGTCCGAGGCTACCTCTTGAGCGGCCCTGCTGAGCGTGTCGTCGATGCTGTCGACCATGACGCACGACGCGCAGGATGATGCTATCACACCCTGGACAGGCCCACAAGACAGGCCCCCCGCGCGCCCCGTCGACCGAAGGTGTTCATCGCGGGCCCGCCATCTTCCCGGGTAGCGTGCTCTCTTGTCGTGGATGCTCTCCGTCTAGCGCGCGCTCCAGTCGACGGGGCCTGCGCGAAACCTCTCCGCCAGCCGGGGGAGCACGACCTCGTTCCACGCGTGGTCGAAGTACTCGAGTGCCCTGTCCCACTCGCCGCCGTCGCCCCAGCCGTCGTGGGTGAGGCGAACCCTAGTGCGACCGTCCTCGATCGGGCTCAACCTCACCACTACGTGGGTGCGTTGGCCTCTGACGGTCGGGAGCGATGGTGGGGCGTTCCAGGTGAAGGAGAGCATCGTGGGTCTCTGGAAGGCCAGGATCCGCATGTCGTCGGCGCCGCGCATGCCGGGCTCGGCGTCCGGCAGGAAGAAGATCTCGTATGGGCCGTCTGGGCGCAGCTCCAGGTTGCAGGCCGGGGCAAAGAAGGACGTGATGCCTTCCTCGGTCGTCCATGCCTCCCAGACTTCCTCCACAGAGGCGTCTACGACGATCTCGCACACTACCGCCGTCCTCTCAGGGCTCATCGCGGGCATCTCCTAGCTTCTTGGCACACGTTCCGTTCGGGGATATGATACGAGACCGGTAGCGCTCACGAAACCCCGCATCGGGAGGAACGTCACATGCACGGGTACTACTATCTGATCCCAACTGTGATTGCCGTCCTGATCTCACTGCTCGTAGTCAGGGGCGCGGCCATAGCGCTCATGATGACGGGGATGGACCGCGACCGGGCGCGGTTCCAGGCGCTGTCGGCGTTCTCCGGGACCGGGTTCACCACGAGAGAGGCTGAGTCGGTGGTGAACAACCCCCGTCGGAGGAGGATCGTGAGCTGGCTCATGATCACAGGAAACGCCGGGGTTGTGGCTGTCATAGTGACGGCGACGTCGTCGCTCGTCAGCAGCAAGGGCGTCGACATCCCAATCAGCGCCGTGGCGCTGGTCGCAGCCGCGTTTGTCATCTACAGGATCGCCATGCACCAGGGCGTCCTCAAACGCTGGGACATCTTCATCGAGGACAGGATCGTGAAGTCGAGGGTCCTGGAGGAGATCTCCACCGAGGACCTGCTGCACTTTGGAGAAGGCTATGGCTTGGTGCGCGAGATCATCACGGACAGGTCGCTCCTGGCCGGCAGGTCGCTCATCGACGCGCGGCTCAGTTCTAAGGGCCTGCTGGTGCTCGGCATCGAGCGCGGTCCGAGGTGGCTTCCAATCCCGGCTGCGTCGACCGTCATAGAGCAGGGCGACCGGCTCGTGGTCTATGGTCCGATGGCCGTGCTCAAGGCCCTGCTCAAGGACGCGCAGCCCATCGCCGAGCAGGCTCAGGGATGACGGCTCGCTCCATGCGTCGGATGCCCGGATAGCACTTGCCGCGCCGTCCAGGCCGATGATCGCGGGCCGCCGAACGGCCCTCCGTCAGTTCACCTTCACACCCAGCTGCTGGAATAGAAACGTGTAGTAATCCACGTACTCCTCGAGCATCGTGCTCATGCGCGCACCCATGCCGTGCCCGGCGTCCCTCTCATACCTGAGCAGTATCGGCTTTCCCGACGACGTCGCCTCCTCCAGCTCCGCCGCCATCTTGAGCGCATGCGACGGGTGGACTCGCGTGTCGGTCTCGCCGGTCGTGAGGTAGACGGCCGGGTAAGGCGTGCCCTCGACGACAGAGTGGTAGGGTGAGTAGCTGTAGAGGTACTCGAACTCCTCCGGATCGTTCGGGTCTCCGTACTCGGGTATCCAGATGCTCCCCCCGTATAGCAGGTGGAAGCGTGTCATGTCGGTGAGCGGAACGTCGGCGATGGCCGCCGCCACCAGGTCCGGTCGCTGGGTAATGAACGCGGTCACGAGGAGACCTCCGTTGCTGCCTCCCCACACCGCGAGTTTCGATGGGTTCGTGTAGCCGTTGGCGATGAGCCACTCGGCCGCGGCGATGAAATCGTCGAACGTGTTCTGCTTGTGCACGGTCATCCCGGCCTTGTGCCACTCCTCGCCGTACTCGCCGCCGCCGCGGAGATTCGGGTAGGCATACATCCCACCGTGCTCCAGCCAGAGGTAGCTGTTCCTGGAGAAGCCCGGCGTCACGGAGATATCGAACCCGCCGTAGCCCGACAGAATGGCCGGATTGTCTCCATCGAGCGGCATGTCCTTTCTGTGCACGAGAAACATCGAGATCATCGTGCCGTCCTTCGACGGATACCAGACCTGCTCGGTCACGTAGCGGTCCGTGTCTATGGGAGCGTCGACCGCCATGCGCGTGGACGTCAGGCCGCTCTCGAGGTCGTAGCGCACGACCGTGGGGGGCATCAGGTAGGAGTTCAGGTTCAGGAACACCTCGTCACGCCGCCAGTCGCCCGTCCAGTCTCCGACCGAGGCCATGTCCGGAAGCGGAACGTCGGCCAGGTAGTCGCCGTCGCTCGTGAAGACCTGCACGCGCTCGTGCGCGTTCTCGAGGTAGTCGACGAGCAGCCTTCCTCCGGCATACATGTACGACTCCATCGAGTTCGGGCCCTCGGGGATGATCTCCTGCCAGTTTGACTGGTCCGGGCGCTCGAGATCGACGCGCACTATGCGTCCGTTGGGGGCGTTGTAGCGCGTCAGCATGTAGAAGTCGCCGTCGATGGCGATGCCGTAGGAGCGGGCGTCGAGTCCCTCGATGACGGGCCTCCACTCGGCAGGGCCCTCGAGGTCGCGCACGAAGACATCGTTTCGTGCTGAGCCGTAGTAGGCGTACGCGATGAGGAAGCGACCGTTCGTCGAGATGCTCACGCCGGGCCACGTGTGCATCTCGAGACCCTCACCGAAGATGACCGGGTCGTCTCGCCAGTCGCCGCCCAGCTCGTGGTAGTAGACCTTGCGATGGAAGAACTCCTCGCCTTCCGGCACGTCGCCGGGCGAGGGGAAACGCGTGTAGAAGAATCCCGACGCGTCCGGCTTCCATGCGACACCGGCAAGCCGGGTGTGAGGGATGGTGTCCGCCAAGGCCTCGCGCGTGTCGACGTTGATGATGCGGAGCGTGCTGTCCTCGCTTCCGCCTACCGAGGTTCCGTACACGAGGAGCGCGCCGTCCTGCGACGGATACCACCAGTCGAGCGTTACGGGAGCGCCGTCTCCGAGTTCGTCCGGGTCGATGAGCATGACGGGTTCCTCATCCGGCTCGGTCATGACGTAGAGGACAGACTGTTCCTGCTCTCCCGACCTCATCCGCACGAACAGGCGATCGTCGCGAAGCCACAGGTCTCCAATGTGCGCGATGTCGAAGAGCTGGAGGAGGCGCTCTCTCACTGCTTCGCGGCCTGGCCACGCGTCCAGGACCTCCCTCGTGGCCTCTTCCTGCCCCTTGATCCACACCTGCGCCCTCGGCGACTGGAAGTCCTCCAGCCAGCGGAACGGGTCGGGTATCACGTGCCCGTGGAGCGTGTCGGCTGGGATCGTGACGATCGGCCGCCCGATCATGTCATCGCCCGGACCGGACATCGCTCGCACGGCCACCTCGCCCTTCACGGGTTCGGTCCTGGGGGTCGGGCATCCCGACGTGCCGCAGCACGCGGTGGCACCTACGAGCAGCGATAGGGCAAGAAACGTGATGATAGCTGAAGCGTGGGTCGATCTCATCTGCGTGCTCCTCTTTCGCGGGCTATCCGAGTCCCCAGAGCATTCCTATTCTATAGACACCGAAGCTGACGAGCCAGGCTAATGCCGTCTGGTAGCCGATCGAGAACCACATCCAGCGAGCGCCGGCCTCGCGCTTGATGGCGATGACGGCGACGATGCATGGCGTATACAACAGGACGAACACCATGAACGCAAAGGCCGAGAGCGGCGTGATACCGCTCGAGGGACTTGAGAGAGCTGACTGCAGCGACTTGCGATCCTGACCTTCCCCGACGTGGTAGAGGACGCCCATCGTCGAGACGATGACCTCCTTCGCGACGAAGCCGGTCATGAGGCTCACGCCCATCTCCCACGTGAATCCCATCGGCGCGACGACCGGGCTGATGAATTTTCCCGCCTGGCCTATGTACGAGGTCTCTATCTGTTGAGCCGCGTGGTCGTGCCGGAGTTGCGCGGCCTGCGCTGCCGCCGCGGGCGTCCCGGCGGCCTGGAGTGACGCCAGCTCCTGTTCGTACTCTGCCGTCCCGGGAGCCTCGGGGAATGCGCCCAGGAACCAGAGGATGACGGAAGCAACGAGTATCACGCCGCCCATCTTCTGCAGGTATATCTTGGATCGCTCCCACATGTGGACCGTGAGCCCCTTGACGGTCGGGAACCTGTAGGGAGGAAGCTCCATGACGAACGGCGCGGGCGCGCTCCGGAAGAGCGTCGCCGCGAAGAGCCGCCCCATCAGCATGGCCATGACGATGCCCAGGAGGTAGATCGCGAAGACCGCCGTGCCCGCCTTTCCCGCGAAGAACGTGCCCGCTATCAGGAGGTAGATGGGGAGCCGGGCGCTGCACGACATGAGCGGCACGAGCAGTGTAGTGAGGAGGCGGTCGCGGTTGGACTCGAGCGTCCTCGTCGCCATGATGGCCGGCACGCTGCACCCGAACCCCATCAGGAGAGGAATGAACGATTTTCCGTGCAGGCCCAGGCTGTGCATCAGCCTGTCCATCAGGAACGCGGCGCGTGCCATGTAGCCGGAGTCCTCGAGGAACGCCACACCGAGGAAGAGGATGAGGATGTTGGGCATGAACACGATGACGGAGCCCACGCCGCCCACAACGCCGTCCACGAGCAGCGAGGACAGCAGAGACTGGGGCAGCACGGCGCCCAGCGTCGCCGACAGCCAGCCCACGAACCGGGAGATCCACATCTCGGGGTAGTCGCCGATGCGGAACGTCACCTGGAAGAGGATCCACATGAGGAGAAGGAAGACCGGGTAGCCGAGAAACCTGTTCGTGAGGACCTCGTCGATCCTTCTCGAGTTCTCCATGCGGTCGACCGTCTGCTCCGTCAGCGCCTCCCGTAGCGCGCCCTCTATGTAGCCGTACCGTCCTTCCGAGATGACCTTCTCCGCGTCGGAGCCCGTGGCGTTCTCGATGTGCCGGGTAAGCCGTTCGACCGCCTCTCGCACGGCCGCCGCCTGCGGAGTGTCGCACGCGGCGAGCTTCATCGCCTCCGGGTCCCGTTCGAGCAGCTTGATCGCGGTCCACCTTACCGGAGCGGCGCTTCTTATCTCGTCGCACTTCTCAATGAGCCCGATCAGTTCAGTGAGTACGTCATCGACGTGCGGGCCGTAGGAGACGGGGACGTGCCTGTGATGCTCCTCGCGGTCCTCGGCGAGGTCGATCGCAGCGTCGAGCAGCGAGTGGATGCCTTCCTCACGGCTAGCGATCGTCGTTACGACCGGCGCACCCATCATCTGATGGAGCTTTTCGAGGTCGAGCGTGGCGCCGGAGCCCTCGAACTCGTCCCACATGTTCAGGTCGAGCACGAGGTCGACGCCCAGCTCCATGAGCTGGACGGTCAGGTAGAGGTTCCTGGCGAGGTTGCCGGTGTCGATGACGTGTATGACTATGTCGGGCGATTCTTCGACGATGAACGACCTGGCGGCGCGTTCTTCCACGGAGTAGGCCGTCAGGCTGTACGTGCCGGGGAGGTCGACGACCTCGATCTCGTACCCTCGGTAGGAGAGGGACCCGATCTTCTTCTCTACGGTGACGCCCGGCCAGTTGCCTACCTTCTGCCTGGCTCCCGTCATCGCGTTGAAGACGGAGGTCTTGCCTGAGTTGGGGTTGCCCGCGAGGGCTATCCTCAGGCGCCTTTCTTCCACCATCCGCGCCCCTTGCCCCTGCGCAACCCGAACCTGCGACCGTGCGGGCGAAGCTCGTGGTCGCGCGGGCGACACCTCCCGCCGTGTCTCGGCCTGCATGTCTCCCCGGGTTCGACGACCACGTGCATCGCCTCCTTGCGGCGCAGCGTGACGTGTGTCCCGCCGACGCAGTACTCGATGGGGTTCATGAGAGGCGCCAGCTTGATGACCCGCACCGGGGCGCCCTTGATGAATCCCATGTCGAGGAGCCTGCGTCTGAACGCGCCCTCGCCGAGGACGTCCACGACGGTGCCGTCGTCGCCGGGCTGAAGAACCGCCAGCGGTAGAGTCGAGTGCGTCATCGTAGTTCGTCCTCGCCGTGCTCAGTCGCTCGGGAGCCGTCGCAGTCGCCCGCCATCGGGCAGCCCGCGCACGGACCCGTCGAGGCGCGCCTGAACGAACGCCTCAGCATGATGCCGGCCGCGGCCACGGCCGCTATGAGAATCGCTGCAAGGATGATGCGTTCCATGTTCGTTCCGTCTCGCCGTGCTCGTCGTATCGAGCTGCTCAGTCGACAGCGCTCTCGTCCATGAACCGGACGAGCCTGGTCTTCGTTTCCTCAGAGAGCCCGTGTTCCAGCTTACATGCCTCGCCGTCGGCGGTCTCTGCGTCGACCCCGAGAATCTCGTGAATGAAGCGGAAGAGAGCGCGGTGGATCGCGTAGACGTTCTGGGCCTTCGCGCGCCCCTTGTCGGTGAGGACTATCTTCCCGTAGCGCTCCTGGCGAACGTACCCGCCCTTCTTGAGCGAGACGACCGCGGCGCGCGCGGTGGGGATGGTTACCTCGCGCTCAGCGGCTACCTGCGACACGCCCACCGTGTCGTTCTCGAGCGACAGCAGGTAGATCGTCTCCAGATAGTCAGCCGCCCTCGGCGTAAGCATGATTGACCTCACATTGTAAGACTATTCTTACTTTAGCAAGAACGGGGCCCCCTGTCAAGGTGAACAGGGACTCAGCGGTAGAGGGCCTTGATCGCGCCCCAGGAGGTGGGCCGGACGGAGGGCTGGGAGCACTCTTCTCCGCGGGCGCCGATCAGGACGCCCCAGGCGTTGTTGCCGGGGAGGCAGGGAGAGGTGGAGGCGAGCGACAGGTCGCCCGCGCCGGGGTCGCAGAAGAGCGGGTCCAGGCAGATGAGGTCTCCGCCGTCGCAGGCGGCACCGCAGATGTCGTCCCCGCTCGCGTTCCCGAAGGAGCAGCAGTCGATCACGTCGAGACTGCTCGTGGCGTCGCAGTAGAACGAAAGTCCCCTCGTCGTCTCCGCCGTCGTGGCGCTATCGCGGCCGTGGTCCGGCTGACGATCTGCCTCTCCGCGCAGCGCGTAACCCGACGACGCGAAGAGAGAGCGAATGAGCGTCGCGTGTGAGTCGCTCACCGCATAGAGTGCCTCGCCGTCGGCGGCTCCCTGGGCCCGGTTGGCGTAGCAAGTGACGTTAGTAAGTGTGGGTGATGCCTTCTGACAGTGAAGAGCGCCACCGCCATCGGCTGACCCTGCGATGTTCCCGATGAACGTTACGTTCACGAGCGTCGGCGACGAGTCGTAGCACGCGAGTCCGCCGCCCTTGTTGGCGAGGTTGTCCTCGAAGGTGGAGCGGACGACGCTCACGTCCGAATCGAACTTGCAAAAGAGCCCGCCGCCCGCGCCCTTGAACGTGTTCGTGTTGTTCGCGAACGTGCAGTCGGAGAACTTCGCGCTCGAGCCCCACGTGCAGTAGACGCCTCCACCTCCGGTGTACGCGTAGTTGGACTCGAAACGCACGTTCCTGAAGACGGGGACGCAGTCCTTGTTGATGTAGACTCCACCGCCTGGACCGCCGTAGCTTTGGTTGTCGGTCACGATGCAGTTTGTGAACTTCGGACTGGTCGGCGTCTGCGGCGTGGGCGAACCGTCGATGAAGATACCCGCGCCCTCGTAGTAGGGTAGAGACTGACGCCCACCGGCGATGGTGAACCCATCTATGACGCAGGTCGTGTCCTGGCCGCCGTTCACGAAGATGAAGATGCGGTAACTGCCTATGCCCTGGTTGTCTATGAGCGTTTCCTCCGCGCCGTCGCGGCTCCTCAGGACCAGGTTCTTCGTCCCGAACTCGATGTCGCGGTTACCCTCGCCGGTGTACGTGCCGGGGTAGACGAGTACGGTGTCGCCCTCGGATGCCGCGTCGACGCCGGCCTGTATCGTCCGGTGGTCGCCCGAATCTCCGACGTCGACGACTATAGTAGACGCGGCCGCGTCGCCGGATGTCACGAGCGGCGTTCCCAGCACGGCCGCGGCGGCCCAGAGAAGGGCCGCCGCCGTCGCGTGCGAGTGTCGAGCCGTGTGCCTCCGTGTGGCGCCGTCTACCAACCCCGCGCCTCCTTGAGAAGCCTGTCGGTCTCGGCGACCTTGGCCTGCTCGGCGAGCCAGAATTCGGGGTCGCGCTGCGCGTCGAGCTGTTCGACCGTCTTCCCCTGCTGCTCGACCCACGTGTAGTACTTCAGATTGAACCAGCTCTGCTTGGCCAGGCGGGTACCCTCGCGTATCCAGTCGAGCTTGGCGCCGTGGAATATCGAGCCCACCCTGACGGCCGCCTCTATCTCGTCCATCGGCCCGTACGTCTCGGTGAGGTCGGCCATCACCGAGTGGTAGCGGTCCATCGTGTCGGTCGCCACCGTGAACACGGTCTGGTCGCTCCCCATCTGGTAGAACTTGGCCGTCTTGATCGCGGCGAGTACGTTGCAGACGCCCGAGATCCCCATGATCTCGCTCATCTCCCGGATGCTCTCCTCTGGGACGCCGTAGCGGTCGGACATGATCTTCCAGCCCGCCTCCTCAGTCAGGAGCTGGAGGCCCTTCTTCGATTCGATGTCGTCGATGCACATGATGGCGTCCATCTCGAACACGTTGTGGATCCAGGTGACGTGCTTGTCGCCGATGCCCTGGATGTCGTGTCCGCCGTACCCGTTCCAGTAGAGCGTCGGGCACTCGATCGGCTCGACGCCGATCGTGAGGGCGTCGTGGAACTCATGCTTGAGACGCTCGCCGGCCGCTATCGTTCCGGCCGAGCCCATCGCCGACACGAACGCCGCGACTCGGCCGTTGCCGATGCCCTTCTCGTGCAGCTCTCGGGCGACCTCGATGCAGGAGCTGCCGGTGCAGTAGTAGTGGAAGCGGTAGTTCCCGAACTCTTCGAACTGGTTCATGATGCGGTTCTTGGGGTCCTTCCGCAGTTCGTTCGCCTTGTCGTAGATCTCCTTGACGTTGCTCTCGCAACCGGGCGTCTTGACGTACTGCGCGCCGAACCACTCGATCTGCTCGAACCGCTCGCGGCTCATGAGCTCGGGCAGTATAACGATCGAGTCGTAGCCCATCCTCGGGCCTACGTATGCGCCACCTATTCCGTAGTTCCCGGTCGACGGCCACACGAGCGTGTGCTCGCCCGGCTCGATGTCGCCGTGGAGCTGATGCTCGATGCAGACGGAATACGTGGCACCGACCTTGTGGCTCCTCGTGGGGAAATCCTTGCTGTATAGGACCGCGATGTTGGCGTCGACGCCCGTCAGCTCCTTCGGCAGTACGACGTGGTATATGCGGCCCTCGGTGTTCCTCCATGTGATGTTGAAGAGGTTGTACTCCGAGAGCGGGTCGTTCTTCGCCGCTTCGAGCGCCTTTGCGCGAACGTCCTGGCGGATCTTGTCGGGATGCAGCATCTCTTCGAAAGTGGGTCCGTAAACGTGCTTCCTGGTCATTCTGTCTCCTGTTGTCACAGCCCGCCCGTTCGAGGTTGCGGGCCTACATGTCCACCTGCAACTCGAGGATGTCTCCATCCTCCACCACGTGATCTCCGTCAACCGTCTGTCCGTCGAACTTCCCGGAGCCCCAGACGCGGGCGGTCCTCAGCTTGTCTCCGAACTCCCTGTGTATCTTCCTGGCCACGTCGGTCACAGTGCTGCCTCGAGGCATGATGAACGGACGGTTCATGTCGGCCGGCTTGCCCGGGACCTTTCCGTAGACGCGGACGATCCTGAGCATCGCGACCAGCGTGCGCTTCAGTTCGTCCATCCCATGTCCCAGGCCGGCACAGACAGGAACGATCAGAAATTCGTCTCCGATCACCTCGCGCAGAAACGCCAGGTTCTCTGCCGCGTCCGGGCTGTCGGTCTTGTTCGCGACCACGATCGTCGGCTTGACGTCGCGCGGCAACTCGTCCTCGGAGGGGTCGTGTCTGCGGCTCAGGCGGATGTGCTTCTCGGCCAGCGCGTCCTTGACGAACTGGAATGAGTCCACGCAGTCGTCGGCGTCAAGGTCGACCACGAGGAGTGCGGCGTCCGCGTTCCGTATGATCTCCGGAACCCACGAGTCTATGTGGTCCGGGGACAGAGGAGGAATGTCGATGAGCTGCAGCTGGATGTCCTCGTACGGCATCATCGCCGGTTGCGGCGCCCGCGTGGTGAAGGGGTAGGGGGCAACCTCCGGCTCGGCGTTCGTCGCTATCGCCACGAGCTGTGACTTCCCTACGTTGGGGGTGCCGATCAGCACGACCTGCGGCGCCTCCTCCTTAGGGACGTGGTACGACGGTCCGGAGCGCCCCTTCTTGCGGCTCTGCTGCTCCTCCTCGCGGAGCTTCGAGAGCCTTCTGCGCATGTCCGCGCGCAGATGGTCGGTGCCCTTGTGTTTCGGGCATACGGCCATCATCTCCTGCAGGGCAGCGATCCGCTCCTGCACGGTCTTCGCTTCGCGGAACTTCCGCTCCGCTACCTTGAAATCAGGTGGAAGATTCGCAGGCATGCCTTCTCCGGGACCTCCGTCTCATAGCCGAAGTACGATGATAACGCGTGACGGGGTCGCCAGACAACAACGACCGCCACGGGAACGAGCCCGTGGCGGCCGTCTTTCGGACTCCTGGTCGACGCTCCCCCGGTCCGGTACCGGTTCTAGCGGAACATCGACTTAATGAAACCCCAAGATGTCGATTCTACCGGCGTTCCCGTCGTGGCGAGGATGTAGCTCTGGTCCTCGGAATCGCGCGGCCAGGCGCCCGCCTCGTTGAGCACGGCCTCGAGCGCTTCGGCCGGCCCCATCTCCGTCACCTGCGGTGCGGGGTATCTGATGCCCGTGGTCCCGCACGCGCCGCACGAGGAAGGCATCAGATTTCCGCTCATGTAGACGCCCTCGGCGTCTTCGCTGATGACGATCGCGTCGTGCTCGTCGCTCCTGGGAGTGGCGAGGTAGTAGTTGTTCACCAGATTCGCTGTCGTTCCGTTGCGCAGACGCGTGCCGTAGTTCGTCGACCAGTCGCAGATCACGTTGTTGACCATGTCGACGTTGTCGGCGTCGTCCAACTGCGGATTGCGCTCGTCGCCACCCACGTAGAGGTTGTGGTGGAGCGACAGGTTGTAGAGGTCGGTCCGTATGAGCGAGTTCTTCACCGTCTCGGCGATGATGCACCACTGGACCGTCACGTCGTGCGCCCGGTCGGAGATGTCGACACACCCATCGCCTCCGCGACGGAACGAGCAGTGGTCGACGACGACGTTGTATGCGTCGTCCCAGATCCGAAGATTGTCTCCGAGATCGGGGTCGGGCGCATCGCATACGCGGATGTTCCTGACGATGATGTCGTGGCACTCCTTGAGGTCCAGGAGCGCGCCGGTTACACCCGTGTTCTCCGCGGTGATGGTAATGCCCGGCGAGGGTGCGGTCGTGCCGTCGATGGTGATGTAGCTGCCCGATACTCTGATCGTGCTCGTTAGCTCGATCGTTCCACTCACCGCGAACGTCACGTTGCGGTTGGAGCCGGCGAGCGCGTCGCGCAGCGTGCCCGGCCCGCTGTCCGCGAGCGATGTTACCTGATAGTCGGTTCCGCCCGAACCTCCTGGCGTGTCAGCTCCGTACCCCTCGAGCGGCCGGTCTCTCAAGCCGGCTGCCGCCGTCGCGGCCTCGGGGGCGGTCGCGAGTGCTGCAGTGAGGAGAAGGAGACCTGACAGAACCAGGATCACAGATGCAGTGCGCATGTCATCCCTCCTTCGTTCCGGACAACGTAGCATTGAGTGCCCAGAACTGCAAGAAATGTTCCTCTGGAGGGGGCATTTCTTTCCTACGTGAAACACCTGTGATAGAATCGAACATATCCTTGTGGGTGCACGCTCTTGGTTGACTGCCGGAGGGATGGAGAGGTGAAACGTCTGTTACTGACCATCGTTCTGTGCGTGACGATGACACTTGTCTCGTCGGTGGTCGGGGCCGACGTCATCCACGTGCCCGATGGTGTGGGCTCGATCAGCCTCGCTCTCCTCGTGGCCGGCCCGGGCGACACGATCCTGGTCGCTCCCGGGACCTACCACGTCAACCTGGAGTGGCCGGACAAGTCCGGCCTCAAGCTCCTCTCAGAGACGGGGTCCGGGCAGACCGTGCTCGACGGAAGCGCCGACGTCCAGGTCATCGGTGTGTACACCGGCGTCGACACCACGACCGTCATCTCAGGCTTCACCATCAGGAACGGGCACGCCGAAGGGCAATGACCCTGGTGCTCCGGCGGCGGGGTCCGCTGCCTCAACTCGTCACCGCTCTTCACCGACAACGTCTTTTCGGAGAACACGGCCGAGAACCACGGCGCAGCCTTCCACTGCGAGGACAGCGACGTCGTCGTGCGCGACTGCGAGTTCGTCGGCAACTCGGGCGGGTCGGGCTCCGGCGCCTGGGTCGAGGGCGACTCTCGCGCACGCTTCGTGCGCTGTCGCTTCAAGGGAAACACCTCGACCGGTGTGGGCGGGGCCGTGGCGACCGACGGGCAGGCCGACGTGTTGCTTCGCGACTGTGAGTTCACGGACAACACGGGCGGCTCGGGAGGCGGAGTGTGCGTGTCGGTCGGTACGGCGACGATCGAGGACTGCACGTTCGCCGGCAACGATGCTGACTTCGGGGGAGGGCTGTGCTTCATCTCCGCTGACGACGTCATCGTGCGTTCGACGACCGTCGCCTCGAGCGACGCGTCGTACCAGGGAGGTGGCGTCTACGCGTCCGACTCGGTCTTCGAGATGGAGGACTGCTCGGTCTCCGGATGCCGCTCGACCACACAGGGAGGCGCGGCGTGGATGCTCTCGTCGTCGGCTTTGTTCTCCCGCTGCTCGTTTCTGGCGAACTGGTCGGGAGGATTCGGCGGAGGGCTCTACGTCGACGGGGCCGGCGTGACCGCGCACGTATGCGAGTTCGAGGGCAACGGAGTCGCGATATACGTCCGGCCGGCGTCCGGCATGCTGTCGGCGCCCCGAAGTCACGTCGACGCGACGTGGTCGTGGTGGGGTGACGCATCGGGGCCGTACAACCCGAGCGGCAATCCCTTCGGGACGGGGGACGAGGTGTCGGACGGCGTGACGTTCACGCCATGGAACACGACGTCGTCGGTGGGGGAGCCGCAGTCGGTCCCGACCACGTGGAGCGCCATCAAGTCCGGCTATAGGTAGCGCGCTTGACCCGGCAGAGCGTCGTCCCTATAGTTGCGCTGTCCGTGACAGCCCAGGCGCGCGGCGGCCGTTCGGGTCGGCGGCGCACCACCCACACTCCCGGGAGATAGCAGGCTCTGGGAACGCAGCCTTCAAGGCCCATGCTCGATCGGTCCAGAATAGTCCGGGCGATCTTTGTGTTCCTCCTGGGCAGCCTGGCCATCATGGCCATCACGCTCTTCGCCACCACGGACCAGCAGACCTGGCGTGGCGTCGCGTCGTTCGGCGGCCTTCTCATCGCGGCCCTCTTCGCCGTCATCCTCCTGCGGATGTTCCTGGAGGGCCTGGGTCTCCTGGTCCTGGTCAACGGCACGCAGGATGCCAAGCTCTCAGTGCTCGAATCGCTCGAGCTGACGCTCGAGGGCTACTTCATCGCCCAGCTCATCCCCGTCAGCGCGGCGGGCGTTCCCTACCAGGGATTCCTGCTCGTCCGCAAGGGCGTGCGCGCCGGATGGGCGACCGCTCTCGTGCTGGTCAAGGGGTTCGTCCCAGGCGTGTTCTTCTTCTTCATCTTGGTCGGAGTCTTCGTGGCCGCCCTTCTTGGGTGGAAGGGCTCGGGCGAGTCGATGACGTTCCTCAAGATCGTGGGTCCCATCGCGGTGCTCCCGACCAGTATCGTCATCGTCATGCTCGTTCTGCTTCTGCGCAAGCCGGCGCTCTTCGATCGCCTGGTCGATCGGATAGCGGCGTTCGTGTCGCGCCGCGCCCGTGGCAGAGCGAGGGATCGCGTCGAAGACGTCCGTGCCATGCTGCGCGAGGAATCGCACGTCTTCCGCGCGGCCCTGACGACTCTCGGCCGGGAACGCAGGCTGGTGTTGACCGTCGGGTGCATCCTCGTCGCTCTGGCCTACGTGGTCGAGTTCGCGATGGCGGTGATCATCCTCTGGGGGTTCGGATACCGCGGGCCGATCCTCCCTCCGCTTGCGCTCCAGGGCGTGCTGAAGCCGATCATAGCGGCGTCGCCGACGCCTGGATCGCTCGCGATCGGTGAGGGCGGCTACATCGGGTTCTTCGCCGCCTACCTGCCGTCGCGTTTCGTGGGCGTGTCACTCGTGCTGTGGCGCCTCGTTCTCTACTTCGTCCCGATGTTCGTCGGCGGCGTCCTTGTGGCGAGGCGCGTCGGCCGCATCGGTTTCGGGGCGCCGGAAGTGGCCACGGCCGGACGACCGGACGAGGCGGACCTGGACGTGAGCGCTTAGGCGGGACGAGTGGGAGTCGCGGCGCGGGCGCGACGATGATGCGTATCAGAATCTTCTTGACCAGAGCAGGTGTTGGGGCGTATAGTCCGCTCGACATGAAAAGATGCCGGCTGCGGATGAGGTATGCGCTGCCGGAGAATGGATAGTCACCGCTTCCAGGCCGGTAGCTTCCATATCGTCTCTGCTTCCTTCGCTGAAGGCTTTCATGCCTCCAGCTCGCGGATGCCCCGCTTCAAGCAGGCGGGGCATCGTTTTCTCCCTCTCGCGGGAGGGGCACATCCTCCCGCGAGACGGGTGAAGAGTCGTAGCGCTAACGGCCAATGCGGCAAGGGTAACCCACTTAACTGCTTACATGGTAAACACTTCCTACGAGTTCACCCAGAAGCTGAAGAAGCACCAGCGGACGTTCCGCGCCGCCGGCGGGCTCTTCTCCAAGGACAAGGTCGCCAAGTCGACCTCGCTCCTGATTGAGCAGATCAACCCGTCCCCGGGCGACCACATCCTGGACTACGGGTGCGGCTACGGCGCGGTCGGCGTCGGGGTCGCCGATGCTGCTCCCGACCTCGACATCCAGATGGTCGATTCCGACATCCGGGCCGTGCGCTTCGCTCAGAAGAACGTGAAGGCGAACGGAGCTTCGAACGCGCACGTCGTGCTCGACCACACCCTGGACAGGTTCCGCAACGGGTACTTCAGCATCGTGGCGTTGAACCCTCCCGTCGAGGAAGGTACCGAGACCATCTTCGAGATGATCGAGTCAGCGCAGTCGAAGATGCGAAACGGCGGCCAGTTCTTCCTCGTTGCGAAGTCGAACCGGGGCGCCCGCAGCTACATGCGGAAGCTGAGCGAGATCATCGGACCGGCGAAAGTGGTAAGACGCTCGGGCGGATACTGGGTGATGCGCGCCGAGCGGAGTCCGATCTGCCCCTCGGAGGCCGTCGACCTGTCACGGTACGAGCACGTGGTCGAGGCGGAACTGAGGGGGAGGAAGTACCGGTTCCGGACGCGCGCGGGCATCTTCTCGCGCAAGGATATCGACGAGGGGACGAGGCTCTTGATCGAGACGATCGACGTCAGGCCGCGGCACTCGATCATCGACGTCGGATGCGGCTATGGCCCGATCGGCATTGTCGCGGCACACCTCGCGTCGGTCGGACGCGTGGTGATGGTCGACTGCAACGCACGCGCGGTCGACTACGCATCGGAGAACATCCAGTCTCACCATCTCAACCACGCGCGAAAGAACGGCAAGCCGCGTGTCGAAGCGGTTCTCGGGGACAGGTTCGACGCCGTCTCGGGGGAACGGTTTGACCGCGTCATAAGCAACCCTCCGTTCCACGCGGGGAACGACGTCCTCTTCCCGCTGGTCGACGAGGCTTACGGACACCTGCGTATCCACGGCCGGCTCTATCTGGTGCTCATGCGCTACGCCGGTGTGAAACGCCACATGCAGAAGGTGTTCGGGAACGTCTCCGTCGCCGCAGACGACGGCCGCTACGTGGTGCTCGCCTCCGAGCGGACGTACTAGGCGCCCCACACGGCCGACAACCACTCCGAAGCCTCACCAGCCCTATGGTCCCCGGAGCCGCGTTGTTGCAGGCGAGCGCCGCGCGAACCTCGCCGCAGTCCCGGCTGCAGTTGATGCGGGGACGGCGCGCGGATGCTCCCGTCAGCCCCGCATTCTTGCTATTGCCCAAGATAGGTGGTACAATCCATAATGATCGACAATCACCGGGTCGGTCGGACGTTCATACGTCCTTGCGCCTGCTCCGCGCGG
>CAYNQF010000004.1:0-57857 GCA_964399265.1 uncultured bacterium
GCAACGAGTCGCCGAGGTGGTTGGGACGCTGTCCGGGCTGCGGCGAGTGGAACACCTACGAGCAGCAGGCCGTCGTCGCGCCCACTCCTGGTCGGCACGAGCGGCCCAGGCAGGATGCGGTCAGGCTCTCGGCCATCGAGGCCGAGGACCGCGGGCGCGTCGGGACCGGGCTGCCGGAACTCGACCGGGTCCTGGGCGGCGGCATCGTCCCAGGCGTGGTCGTGCTGGTGGGCGGCGACCCGGGCATCGGCAAGTCGACGCTCCTGCTCCAGGCCAGCGACTCGCTGGCGGCGGCGGGCGAGACGGTCCTGTACGCGAGCGCGGAGGAGTCGCGGACGCAGATCAAACTTCGCGCGCGGCGGCTCGGCATCGACTCGGACCGGATCATCGTCCTGGCCGACACCGACCTCGGTCGCGTGCTCGACGAGGCCGCGAAGCTCGAGCCGGGGGCACTGATACTCGACTCGATACAGGCGGTGGCCCAGGCCGACGCCGCGGGGTCTGCAGGCAGCGTGTCCCAGGTCCGCGCGTGCGCGGCCGCCCTCGTCAGGCTCGCCAAAGAGACGGCGCTTCCCGTCTTCATCGTGGGGCACGTCACGAAGCAGGGTTCCATCGCGGGCCCGAGGATCCTGGAGCACATGGTCGACACCGTGCTCTACTTCGAGGGCGACAAGCGTCTGCCCTACCGCATACTGCGCGCCGTCAAGAACCGGTTCGGGTCGACCGACGAGATCGGCGTCTTCGAGATGACGTCGGGCGGTCTCGCGGAGGTCTCCGACCCGTCGGAGTTGTTCGTGACGGAGGGGAGAGGGCCCGTCTCCGGCTCGATGGTCGTCGCGACCGTCGAGGGGACGCGGGCACTCATGGTCGAGATACAGGCTCTCACGGGCCTCTCGAACTACGCGGTCCCGCAGCGGTCCAGCTCGGGCGTCGACAGGGGGCGTCTGCCTCTCGTTCTTGCCGTGCTCGAGCGGCGAGGCGGCCTCAGCCTGGGCAACAGGGACGTGTTCGTCAACGTGGCGGGAGGAGTGAGGGTGGACGAGCCGGCCGCCGATCTCGGGATAGCTCTCGCGATCGCGTCGAGCTACAGGGACGTGCCGGTCGACACCAGGACTGCAGCCTTCGGTGAGATCGGCCTCGGAGGAGAGGTCCGCCGCGTCACGCTGGCGGGCAAGCGCGTCCAGGAGGCCGCGAGGCTCGGATACAGGAGAGTGGTCGTACCGCCGGGCGCCGTGCCCGTCGAAGAGCGTCCGAAGGGAGTGGAGTTCGTGGAGGTGCACTCCATCTCGGAGGCCGTCCGCGCCGTGCTCGGGACTCGCTCGCGAAGCGGCGGCAGGCAGGCCGCCGAGGAACTGGAGGAGGTGTGAACGTGCCGCGCGTTGGAGCCGTCGTCGTAGCCGCCGGTTCGTCCACCAGAGCCGGAGGGGGAACGCCCAAGCAGTTCCGTATGCTCGGCACCAGGCCGATGTTCGTAGCGGCCGTCGAGCCGCTTCTCGAGGACTGCGACGAGATCGTGATAGTCGTCCCCGCTGGAACGGAGTCGCGCGCAGCGTCCATGGCGCGCTCCGCGGGGATTCCCGAGGGGCGGGTGAAGCTCGTCGCGGGAGGCCCGCGGAGACAGGATTCCGTGGCGAACGGCGTGGCCGCGCTCTCCTCGGACGTGGGGATCGTGCTCGTCCACGACGCCGCCAGGCCGTTCGCGACCAGGGCCCTCGTCGCGCGCGTCATCGAGGCGGCAGCGGAGCACGGCGCGGCCGTGCCGGCGGTGCCCGCCACCGACAGCGTCAAGCGAGTGGAGAACGGAGAGGTCGTCGCCTCGCTCGACCGCTCGGTGCTGGTCCTCACTCAGACGCCGCAGGGATTCAGGCGCGACGTGCTCGAACGCGCCATGGCGTCGTGCGCGGACACCGATGTGACCGACGATGCGCAGTGCGTCGAGATGTCGGGGCACGCAGTCGTCGTTGTCGCTGGAGAGCCCGGCAACGTCAAGCTGACGCACCCGTCGGACCTCGAGGCGGCCGTGACGAGGGCGGCCGAGGCCTCAGGGCTGGACAGACCGGCGCGCGTCGGGATAGGAAGCGACGTCCACAGGCTGACCGTCGGCAGGAAGCTCGTGCTGTGCGGGGTCGAGGTGCCGTTCGACAAGGGGCTGGACGGCTGGTCGGACGCCGATGTGGCCACTCACGCCGTGATGGACGCCCTCCTTGGCGCGGTCGCCGAGAGGGACATCGGCCATCACTTCCCGCCGGGCGAGGAGGAGTACAGGGGCGCGTCCAGCATCTCGCTGCTCAGGAAGGTGGTGAGGCTCCTGCGCTCCATGGGATACGTCCCGTCGAGCATCGACGTGACCATCGTGGCCGAGGCGCCCAGGCTCGCGCCGCACATCGACGCCATGCGGCACACGCTCGCGGGGGCCACGGGCCTCTCGTCAGGCGACGTGTCGGTCAAGGCCACGACGACCGAGGGAACGGGTGCCGAGGGAGCGGGAGAGGCCATTTCGGCGAGCGCGGTCGCTGTCGTGCGGCCCACCGGCGATACGGACGTGGACGGGCAGGGGGAAGGGGTGGGATGAGCGCCTCGTGGCACAGATCGCATCTCGTCAACGTCTGCGTGGCGGTCGCCTCGACCGCCGTCGCCTACCTGGTCATGGAATTCGCCGTCTTACCGGCAGTGCTGCCGCACGTTCCGCTTGATAGACAGATAGACATCCACGCCGGCATTCGGGCTCTGACGCAGAGTTCCAAGTCCGGCACTCTGCCACATGACTACGTGGCGCTCGTCGGCGACTCCTACGCACAGGGCTCGGGTGACTGGTTCCGGTCGGTCGACCACGGGCGAAACCCGCCGTACAACGTGACGCACCTCATCTACGAGAGAGAAGGCCGCGACTCGATCACGTTCGGCGCGAGCGGGGCAGGCAGCCTGCGCGGCCTCGTCACCGAGCCGCTGTCCCAGTACGAGTTCATGAAGGCCACGGGCCGGTTTCGCATCGGCCAGCCGGACGTGACCGTGGTCTACTTCTACGAGGGAAACGACCTCGACAACAACGTGCTTGATCTGGAGACCAGGTACGATGGGCCCTGGCGTTCTCCCGGCCGGGCGCCGGACCCGGTGGCCTTCGGCGCGTTCATGCGGGACAAGGTTCTGGGAGAGGACTCGCTCTTCGGGCAGGCGGAGGCGTTCAGGTGGTATGATAATGCCTTCGTCGCCGACTTCATCTACCGGACGATCAAACGGTCTGCGAGGTACTGGCTCCGCGGGCGAGAAGCCTACGAGTTTCCGCTGCCGGTCTTGCGCGACGGCCCGAACAACCGCGCCGTGGTCGGCGGTGCGGTCGTGGCCATCCCGGAGGAACTCCAGGGCCCGGCGCTCGAGCTGAACGGAGACGAGATTGGGCTGGGCGTAGATGTGTTCGAGCGGGCGCTCGTCTTTCTACGCGACTGGTTCGCGGACTCGAGAGTCTGCGTCGTCTACATCCCCTCGCCGCTCTCGTGCTACGAGCCGGGGTCGCCGACCGTGAGCTGTCAGTCCTACCACGACCGTGAGTCGGTTCACCCCTCGTCGCTCGTCTGGGAGAGGAGCGACGAGATCGCGGGCATGGTGCGCGAGGTCGCGGAGCGGGCGGGCTGCCCGTTCGCGGACGCCCGTCCGGCCCTGAGGCGAGAGGCGGCGCGCGAGTTCATTCACGGCCCCTTGGACTGGCGGCACTTCAACAGGAACGGCCTGGAGACACTCGCTACCACGGTCATCGCGCTCGTCGACTCGGTAGGCGAGGCCGGACCGAGAGACGTGTGCGATGAGTGACCCCGCACGGAGCAGGGATCGCGTCCCGGGCAGGTCGGCCGGTGACGAGTGAGGAGAGCACCCTGTGAACGATCTGGTCAGAGTCAGATTCGCGCCGAGCCCGACCGGACATCTGCACGTCGGCGGGGCGCGCACGGCGCTCTTCAACTGGCTGTTCGCGAGGAGCCACGGCGGCGTGTTCGTCCTGAGGGTGGAGGACACCGACCTCGCGCGCTCGACGCCCGAGTCGGAGACCGCAGTCCTCACGGATCTGAAGTGGCTCGGCCTCGACTGGAACGAGGGACCCGACGTGGGCGGGCCCGTTGGCCCGTACCGTCAGTCCGAGCGGGCGAAGATCTACCGGAACCATGCTGACAGGCTCGTGGCCGCGGGGCTCGCGTACCCGTGCTTCTGCTCCGACGACGAGCTCGAGGCCAAGAGGAAGGCTGCGCTCTCGGAGGGCCGCGACCCGCGCTACGATGGTACGTGCAGGGGACTCACCGACAGCCGTCGCGACGAGCTTCGCGCGGAGGGGCGCAGGCCCGCGCTCAGGTTCGTCTCCGGCGACCGCGGCGTTACGCTCGACGACATGGTCCGCGGGGATGTGTCGTTCGGGAGCGAGATGCTCGGTGACTTCGTTATCCTCAGGAACGACGGCAGGCCGACCTACAATTTCGCCGTGGTCGTCGACGACGCGCTCATGGCCATCACGCACGTCATACGTGCCGAGGAGCACCTGCCGAACACGATGAGACAGGTGCTGCTCTACGAGGCCCTGGGGTTCTCGCTTCCCAGGTTCGCGCACGTGTCCCTCATCGTCGACAAGGATCGGAGCAAGCTCTCCAAGCGCCGGGGCGCGACGTCGGTGGCCGAGTTCAGGGAGCGCGGTTACCTTCCGGGTGCGCTCCTGAACTACCTGGCGCTGCTCGGATGGTCGCCGCCGGACGACAAGGAACTCCTGTCGGTCGCGGAGATGGTCGAGTCGTTCGACATTCGGAGGGTCTCGGCGGCGCCGGCCGCATTCGACGAGGACAAGCTCGACTGGGTCAACGGGCACCACATTCGAGAGGAGCCGCTCGACCGGGTCGTCGCCCTGGCCCGGCCGTTCGCCGAGGCCGCCGGGCTCGTCGAGCACGACGATGCGCGCTTCGCCGCCATGATAGAACTCGTTCGCCCTCGCCTGAGCCGGCTCTCAGATGTGCCGCGGGAGATCGGCATCTTCTTCGACGGAGCCTGGACCGCGGACGAGGAGGCGTGCGCCGCGCTTGAGTCGCCGGCCGCACGGAACGTCGTGCGCGCCGTCAAGGACGGTCTCGGGTCGGGAGGTCCGGCGCTCACCGCCGAAGCGTTCAAGCAGCTTCTGTCGTCCGTAGGAAAGGAACTGGGGGCGAAGGGAAAGGACCTCTACGCCCCGGTGCGCGCGGCCATGACGGGAGCGACGCACGGGCCGGGTCTCGGAGAGATAGCGGCCGTCCTCGGCCGTGAGAGGGTGGTCAGCAGGCTGAACGAGGCTCTCGGGGAGCCGCGCAAGGAGACCGCAAGGTGAAGATCGCCGTTCTTTACGGAGGGGTGTCGACCGAGCGCCAGGTGTCGCTCGTAACGGGGCTTGCGGTCGGCACGGCGCTGGCGGACAGGGAACACGATGTGCTCCTGGTCGACACGGCGGTGGGCGACTCGCCCGTGGGAGTCCGCGAGGCGAGGGCCGCCGCGGATCTGGTCGGGGCGCCTGCGACACCGGCCTTCGCCCCGGACAGCACGGCCAGGGCCGTTGCGGGCGAGGCCGTGACCTCGGCGGACGTCGTGTTCATAGCGCTGCATGGAGCGACGGGGGAGAACGGGACCGTGCAGGGTCTGCTCGAGTGTTCGGGGAAGCCGTACACCGGCTCGGGCGTGTTCGCGAGCGCGCTCGCCATGGACAAGCGGCTCTCGAAGCTTGCGTTCCGCGCGGCCGGCGTGCCGACGCCCGACTGGCGGGTGGTGGTGGTCAAGGGCGGCAGCGGTGATGCGCGAGTCGCCACCGATGGGGGCGCGGGAGCGGCCGGAGCAGGCGCGGAAACGGCCGCCGGCGACGCGTGGAGCCGGCGCGACCAGGGACCCTCGTTCCCGGACGATCTTCCCGAGGAGAAGGCGTGGTCGGCTGTCGGGGACCTGGGCGGCTACCCCGTCATCGTGAAGCCCAACGACCAGGGCTCGACGGTCGGGCTCACGCTGGTCGAGAGCGAGGACGGACTCGCGGACGCGCTCCGGCTCGCCGGCAGGTTCGGGCGCAACGTCCTGATGGAGCGGTACGTGCCCGGCCGCGAGCTCACGGTAGCGGTGCTGGACGGCGACGCGCTGCCGGTCGTCGAGGTGTCACCGCACAAGGGCCTGTACGACTACGAGAGCAAGTACACGAAGGGCATGACCGACTACTCATGCCCGGCGGACATCCCCGAGGAGACGGCGGTCGCCCGTCGGGCGAACGGATTGGCTGCCTTCGCGGCCCTGGGCTGTAGCGGCTACGCGCGGGTCGACTACCGGCTCGACCCGTCGGGTGCGTTCCGCTGCCTCGAGGCCAACACCGTCCCCGGCATGACGGAGTTCAGCCTCGTGCCGATGGCCGCACGGGCGGCGGGCATCGATTTCGGCGACCTCTGCGAGCGCATCGTGGAGACGGCTCTCCGCGGCGGAAAAGCCCACTTATAGGCCCTGAACCGGGCCATTTGCTGGCACATTCGATGCAGTACGAAGGGAGAAACACGGGCGTTTTCGTGTCGCCCGGACCCGTCCGTACGGCATGTACGACCCAGGGCGGTCCATCGGGCCGCTCTGTTAATTGTACGTGCGTGAATAGCTTAGGGGCGTGAGGCGTCCCAGGGGGAGCGGCGACCGTCGGAAAAGGCTACACTCGCCCTGCGAAACCTGTTGACCGGGGAGTGGGGTGCTAGTAGCTTTCCGGAAGGGCCCCCACGGCAGCTGCAGTCGCCGTGGGTGAGTTCGTAAGTGCCCAGCAGCCGCACAATTGGTGGCTCCGCGCCTCCCGGCGAGGGTTTGGGGAAGGCGTCGCCGCGGACGTTTCAGTCAGTGGGGGAACAGCTGATGTCGTACCGACGGGCGTTGCAGATTGCTCTAGTCGTCCTGGTAGTCGTTCTGCCGTTTGCCGAGGCGGCCTCACAGCAGCCTTCGGAGTACCAGATCGGTCCCGGGGACGTGCTGTCGATATCCGTGTGGCGTCACCCGGACCTCGACAGGAACGTCGTCGTGCGCTCGAACGGCGCCGTCACCTTCCCGCCCGTGGGCGACCTCACGGCGGCGGGACTGACGCCGACGGGGCTGGCGCGCGAGATCATGCAGCGTCTGCGTGACTACACGCGCGAGACGACCCAGGTCACCGTGTCGATGGCGCAGTTCAACAGCCGCGCGGTCTACCTGACCGGCCAGGTCGCGGCGCCGGGGAGATACAGCTTCGAGCAGCTTCCCGACCTGCTGCAGCTTCTGAGTCAGGCCGGCGGACCGCTGCCGGGCGCCGACCTCTCGTCGGTCTCGATCGTCAGGCCGGGGGCGGGCGGGGCGCAAGTGACCAAGGTCGATGTGGGAGCGTACATGAGGGGTCAGGTGTCGACGCCTCTTCCGACGCTGCAGCCGGGAGACACGGTCGACGTGCCGTCTCTCGCTCTCGGCGGCAGCGCGATGGGCGGCGGCGGACTGGTCTACATCCTGGGCGAGGTGACGACGCCGGGGGCATACCCGGCAGCCGACGGACTCGACATACTGCAGCTGATCGCGCTTGCCGGAGGCACAACGCCTCAGGCACGGCTCGACAACGTGGCGGTCGTGATGAACGGCGACGGGAGCCAGGTCGTGGCCGCCGTCGACCTCAAGAACGTCATCGAACACGGCACGAGCGAGCCCTTCATGCTCGGGTCTGGGGACAGGGTCGTAGTGCAGGGATCGACCTCGAGCGTGCTCGCGCAGGCGCTCGGCATCACGTCGACGGTCCTGGGATACGGCCGTGACATTCTGTCATCGTACCTGCTCTATCTGAGCGTCGACAGGGAGCTGGCCGACCGCGAGGCGAGAGCGGCGGCGGAAGCGGCGGCAGCCAATGCGGCCGCCCAGTAGTGGGGGAAGCTGACCGACATGAGACAGTCGGAACCGATGCACGAACAGGAAGTCAAGACGATGGACATACGCGCCTACGCCAAGGCCATCTGGCGTAGGAAGTGGCTGCTCCTGATCCCGGTCGTGGCCGCAGCCATCGTGGGATACGTGTCCGGGCAGCTCCTGCCTCCAGTCTATGAGGCCAAGAGCACGGTCGTGGTGCGGGTGCAGGAGAGGCTCTCCGAGCCGCTGGCGAGGCTCGTCGGCAGTTCGCGGATCGAGGATCAGCTGTCCCGTCTCCAGGAGAGGGTGAAGAGCAGAACGTTTCTGATCGAACTGGTGCGGAGTCTGGACATCGCCGACGACGAGGGTGTCAGGGCGTGGGCCAGGCGCGCGCACGAGAAGAACCCGTCGATCTCCGAGGAGGAACTGGCGGAGAGCAAGGCGGTCGAGTACCTGCAGAACCGCATCGCCATCGTTCGGACGTCGTCGAACGGCTTCCAGGTGGTGGCGCGCGACCTCGATCCCGACAGAGCGCTCCTCCTGGCGCAGCACATCACGAACGCGTTCGTGAGCGCGTCGAACCGCGAGCAGATCGAGGAGATCCGCGCGGTCCACGACTTCTCCGTCGAACAGCTCGTCATATACAGGCAGAAGCTGGACGAGGCCGAGGCGAGGCTACAGGAGTTCCAGTCCGACAACACGGCAGGCAGCATCGTCATGAACCCGGTGACGGCGGATAACGTCAACAAGGTCGACGTCCTCATCAGCCAGGCCATGGTCGATCGGCAGCGCGCCGAGGAGCGGACCACCGAGAAGCGGAACGCGCTCTTCAATGTGTCGCCGCGCGACTACGACAAGCTCTCGAACCTCACCTCCGGGACGCTCGACTCGCTCTTCGACCAGCTCGTGTCGCTCGAGCGCGAGATCGCCTCGGTCCTCGTGAGGACGACCGAGAACGCCCCCGAGGCGACGACGCTCTTCGTGAACTCCGCCGAGAAGAAGGACAGGGTTCGCACCGAGGCGCGCGAGAGCGCCAGGCAGGCGGTCCCAGACGGCTCGCAGGCGCTCTACGAGGCGTACGCCGAACTCAAGGTGGCCGAGGTCGAGGAGCAGATGGCGGCCGAGCGCCGCAGGATCCTGGGCAGGTTCATGTGGGACTACGCGCAGGGCAGGGCCAACGCGCCCGAGCGCGAGATGGAGTACACGCGTCTGCAGCAGGAGGTCGACAGCAACCGCGCCCTCTACGAGGCGTTCCTGCAGCAGTCCGCGGCCGGACAGATCACCGAGGCCCTCGAGGCCGCGCGGGCCGGCGGCAGGTTCGAGATCATAGAGCCTCCGACGCGCCCGACCGGGCCCGTCGCGCCGGACAAGACGATGATCCTGGGTCTCGCGATACTCGGCGGGCTGATCGTGGGTCTCGCCACGGTCCTGGTCGTCGAACAGGGCGACACCTCCTTCAAGGACGTCGACGACATCGAGCGGACGCTGGGGCTCCCGGCGCTCGCGACCATCCCCGAGGCCGACATCTTCAAGACGATCGGCACCGAGGAGAAACGCAGGCGGAAGACGCGCGCCCAGGTGCGCCTCGACGGCAAGTCGCGACTGCTTCGCTACATGCTGAGGGAGACGCCCATATCCTTCGAGTTCCGCAGGCTGGCGAGGAAGCTCGGACACAGGTTCGGTGGCGAGATACCGGCGTCGATACTGGTCACAAGCTCGCACAGAGGTGAAGGCAAGACGACGGCGGCCGCGTGCCTCGCGATCACTCTCGCCAAGCACTACGGCAGGAAGACCGTTCTCGTCGACGCGGACCTGCGGAAGCCGAGAGTACACCAGCTGCTAGAGGTTCCGAGGGAACCCGGTCTCTCCGACGCGCTCGAGCGCGGGCACCTGCTCGGGTCCGATCTCAAACCTACCGCACTTCCGAACTTGCAGATACTACCGTGCGGTACACGAAGGGACCAGCCGACCTGGTTGCTGGAGTCGATGCCGGGGTCGCGCGTCCTCGAGGAACTGCTCTCGCAGTATGAACACGTGGTGATAGACACCGCGCCGAACGTCGCCGTGCCCGACGCGATTCTGATCGGCAGCGCCGTCGACGGCGTCGTCATGGTTCTCAGGGCCGGCGTGACGCCCAGAGAGGTCATCACGAGAGGCATCGAGCTGCAGCTCGAGGAGACCAAGAACGTGCTCGGGCTCATCGTGAACAATCTGGCGCGCGTTCTGCCTTACTACTACGACTACAAGTACTACCGCTACGATCGGCAGGAGCCGGCGGAGGACGCAGAACGAAGGGACGCGTGACGCCGAGATGCTCAGGACCCTCTCCGTGTTCGGGACTCGTCCCGAGGCCATCAAGATGGCGCCGGTCGTGGCAGAGTTGGAGCGACGGCTCGGCAGCGTCGAATCGCACGTCTGTGTGACGGCCCAGCACAGGGAGATGCTCGACCAGGTTCTGGACGTCTTCGGCATGAGGCCGGAGTACGATCTCGGCGTGATGAGGGCGGACCAGTCGCCGGGAGGCGTCACGGCCGCCGTCCTGCTCGGACTCGATCCCGTTCTCTCGGAGCTGGAGCCCGACCTAATTCTCGTTCACGGAGACACGACCACGACCATGGCGGCCTCACTGGCCGCCTTCTACCGCAAGGTTCCGGTCGGTCACGTCGAGGCGGGTCTCAGAACCCACGACCCGTATTCCCCTTTCCCGGAGGAGATGAACCGCGTCGTCACCGACGCGCTCTCCACCTATCACTTCGCGCCGACGCGGACATCGCGCGAGAACCTGATCAGCGAAGGGGTGTCGCCGAGGTCGATCACCGTAACCGGCAACACCGTGATCGACGCGCTCAAGGGCGTGGCCGCGAGGGCGGGCACGCCGGAGACGTCTATACCGGAAGGGAAGAGGCTCGTTCTCGTGACCGCGCACCGAAGGGAGAACTTCGGCCCGCCGCTCGAGGACATCTGTCTGGGGCTGCGTGACGTGGCGGAGCGGTTCGACGACGTGTTCATCGTCTACCCGGTGCACCTGAACCCGAACGTCCAGAGGACGGCGAGGTCGGTGCTCGGCGGCCATCCCGGGATACTGCTCACCGACCCGCTCCCGTACATGGAGTTCGTCAGGCTCTTGAAGGCTTCCTACCTCGTCGTGACCGACTCGGGCGGCCTCCAGGAGGAGGCGCCCTCCCTGGGCAAGCCGGTGCTCGTGCTCAGGCGCGAGACCGAGCGGCCGGAGGCGGTCGAGGCCGGGACGGTGAGGGTGATCGGCACCGACAGGGATGACGTCGCGTTCGAGTGCTCGCGGCTCCTCACCGACGAGACCGCGTACAGGGACATGGCCGAGGCCGTGAACCCGTACGGCGACGGGCACGCCGCGGAGAGAATCGTCGACGCCATCCTGGCCGCGTTCGGCGAGCCCGGCGCGAAACGTCCGGCGGAGTTCGAGCCCTCGGACGCGGGAGGCAAGTGATGCTGATCGTCCTGCTGCCGGCATACAACGAGGAAGGCTCCATAGGGCCGCTGCTCCGGGGACTCGGGGAGACGTTCCGCGGACTGGACTCGCCGGCCACCGTGCTCCTGGTGGACGACGGGAGCAGCGACGATACGATCCGTAGGGCCAGGGACGCGGCGAGCGAGTTCGGCGTTCCCATCGAGATCGAGCCGCACGGCACGAACAGAGGGCTGGGCGCCGCGCTCAGAACGGGATTCGAGCGGGCGAACAGCATGCTCGGCGGCTCCGGGGTCCTCGTCGGAATGGATGCCGACAACACGCACGACCCGTCGGTCATACCGTCGATGCTCGCAAAGCTCGAGGAGGGCAACGACGTCGTCATAGCGTCCAGGTATGCGCCCGGCGGCCGGGAGGTCGGCCTGTCGGCGATGCGCAGCCTGCTCTCGAAGGGCGCGAGCCTCACGATGAAGACGTTCCTTCCGGTGAGAGGGGCGAGGGACTACTCGTGCGGCTACCGCGCGTACGATGGTCGCGCTCTGGCGAAGGCGCTCGAAGTGTATGGTGACGAGTTCATAGTGGAGTCGGGCTTCGTGGCCTCGGCGGAGATACTCGTCAAGATGGCGTATCTCCCGAGCCGCGTCGCCGAGGTTCCGCTCGTTCTCAGATACGACAGGAAGGGCGGCGCCAGCAAGATGAACATCGGACGCACGATCGCGCGCTACATGAGGCTCATATCCGCGGGGAAACGCGCGATCGCGGCCAGGTCGAGAGCCGCGAAGGAGGAAGACGCATGAAGGGCATACCTCTCATCCTGTTCGCGGTGCTCCTCGGGGCCACGGGCCAGGTGATCATGAAGATGGGCATGAAGATCTATGGCCAGGTGAGCGCGACGAGCGTGTGGAGCCAGCTCGTCCCGATCCTCAAGGTCCCGCAGGTCTTCCTCGGGTTCGTCTGCTACGGGATCAGCGCCGTGCTGTGGATCGCCGTCGTGTCCAACGTCGACCTGAGTCTTGCGTATCCGATGGTGAGCCTCGCGTACGTGCTCGTCTTCCTGGCCTCGTGGCTCCTTCTGGGAGAGCACATCTCGGCCATGCGCATCGCGGGTCTTGTAATCATCGTGGCCGGCGTGCTCGTCATCTCGAGGAGCTAACGTGCAGGGTGCGAGGTGAGCGGATGAAGCGCTGGACCGAAGCGGTACTGCTGACAGTCATTCTCATCCTGGCCGCGTGGCTGAGGGCGCGAGGCGTGGGATGGGGACTGCCGTACCCGTACCACCCCGACGAGGGGTCGATCCTCTTTCATTCGCTGGCGTTCGGGACGGGCGACCTGAACCCGCACTGGTTCAGGTGGCCGTCGCTTCTCATGTACGTGATGTTCGCAGTCTACGGCGCCTACTACGTCGTCGGGAAACTGATGGGCGCCTTCGGTGCGCCGGTCGACCTCTTGAAGTCCTATCTTACCGACCTCTCGCCGTTCTGGCTGATGGGGCGGTGGGTCTCCGTAGCGGCGGGCGTGGGGACGGTGTGGGTGACGGAGAGGATCGGCAGGAGAGCGTTCGGCCCGCGCGCCGGGATCGCGGCGGCCCTGTTGCTCGCGGTCATGTACCTGCACGTAAGGGACTCGCACTACGCGACCCCGGACGTGGTGACGACCCTGCTCGGGTCGCTGTCGCTCCTCTCGGCCCTGCGGGCCTGCGACAACGGCCGGGCCTCGGACCTAGTGCTCTCCGGGCTGCTGGCGGGGTTGGCGGCGTCGGTGAAGTACCCCGGCGTGCTTGCGGGTGCGGGAACACTGGTCGCCTACGCCCATCTGGTCGCGACGCGAAAGGTGTCGCCGTGGTCGCTCGCCGGAGTGGCGGCCGCCGTCCTCGTCGGATTCGTGGTGGGGACGCCGTACAGCGTCCTCTCACTGCGTGAGTTCGTGAGGGACGTCGGAACGCAGTTCACGATGGTGAGCAGCTCAGGCGTGGCCCAAGGTCCCACGTCATTTGGCGCGGGACTCAAGGAGGTCTTCGGGCGAACGGTGGCGCGCGGCATCGGGTATCCGATCTTCGCGCTGGCGGTCGTTGGGGCCCTGATGACGAACGCCAGGTCGGGAGTGCGGCGCGGCGTCGTCAGTGTCTACGCTCTGGCCGTGTTCGCGGTCGCCGTTCTGATCACGGTGAAGCGGTCGACCTATCTAACACCCGCGCTCCCCGCCTTGGCGGTCCTGGCGGGCGCCGGGATAGAGGGTCTCTTCCGGGCGTTGGGGAAGCGGTCCACGGGCGAGCGGGCGACGGGCGAGCAGTCGATCGGCGGGCGCGCGACGGGACCCCGTCGTGCTGCGGCCGCGGCGCTCACGATCGCCGTCGCGGCGCTCGCGGTCGTCCCCTCCGTGCGGTTCGACAACGCGCTGGCCGCGGTCGACACGCGCACGCTGGCGAAGGAGTGGGTGGAGAGCGAGGTCGCTCCCGGAACACGTGTGGCGGTCGAGGACTACGGGCCCGTCCTGAACCCTCTGGCATCTCAGCTCGGCGCCTCCGTCGACCAGGACACGACCGGCGTCGACTCGTGGAAGTCGCCGAAGCGGAAGCTCAACGAACTCAAGCGAGAGGTCGGCACAGCGCGCACCCCGCAGTACGAGCTGTATGAGATCGGTCACGGCGCGCCTCCCTTCGAGCTTCCGGACGCCGGGGAGGACCCGGCCGGACTCGAGAAGGCGATCGATGAACTCGGCATCCGGGTGGTCGTCCTGAGCAGCAAGGCGGCGCCGTGGAGGCAGATGCCGGGCGCTGCGCCGCCCGCCGGTGGCGGTGAGAGCCGCTTCCGCGAGTGGCTGGAGGCGCACGGCTCCATGGTCGCGAGGTTCCAGGCCGAGAGGCCCGTACCACCGATAGACCGCGGCAACGGGAGGTCGTTCCACAGCCCGGTGATAGAGGTCTACAGGTTGGAGAAGTGATGGACGCTAACGGGAACGACAGAAGGACGCAGGCGCCGCTTCCCGCACCTCGGCCGGCCCAGGTGCCGCAGTACAGCTACGCCTGGCTGCCGTACGTCGCGGGGGCTCTGGTCGCGCTCGTCCTGGCGTTCATCGTGACGAGGCTGAACTACGGTTACGCGCAGGCACCTCACCGCATCATCAAGATGATGCTCGGGGTCGTCTTCGTGCTCTTCACCGTGTTCAGGCCGAAGCTCGCGCTGCACCTCTGGCTGCTGGCGATGCCGGTCGTCGAGTGGCTGCCGGTCTCGGGCATCCCGGGCGTGAACGGGGCCAATCTGCTCTTCCTCGTCGCCCTGCTGGGTTGGGTCACACCCTGGATCCTGCATGGCGAGCAGCTATTCCCGCGGACGCGCATTGGAGCGCCGCTCGCCATCTTCATGACGGTCGTCCTGGCGTCTGTTATCAGGACGATCCTGTTCCCGCCGCACGGAGCGTCCCATTCAGCGTCCACCCAGCTGCTGCAGATGTGGCAGCGTCTTCCGGGACTGGCCATCTTCTTCGTGGTCGTAGGCTCCGTGAAGTCCACGCAGCGGGTTCGCAATCTGCTGGTGACGTTCGCGGTGAGCGCCGCGCTGGCCGGGCTCATGGCCACGCGGCAGTTCATGCACGCGTCCGAGACTCGCAGAATCGGAGTCGGCATGAACCCGAACGACTTCGCCGCATACGTGGCGATGTGCGCGACCGCGCTGATGGCCTACGTGTTCAGCTCAGGCTCTTTCAGCAGACTGAAGCAGGCCGTCGTGTGGGTCGGCGCCCTGCTGGCGTCGGTGGCCGTGCTTCTTCCGAAGTCGCGCGGAGGGTACGTCGGGTTCGCCGGCGGGCTCGCGACCGCCACCTACCTTGTGAGCAAGAAGGCGTTCGTCGTTTTCCTGCTGGTCCTGGCGGCCTCGCCCCTCTGGGCGCCCGGCTTCGTCAAGGACAGGGTGATGGAGACGGAGGTCGATTCGGTCCAGGCACAGATAGCGGGCGACATGACCGACAGGCTCGATCCGTCGGCGGCCGTGAGGATCGAGATCTGGGGCATCGTGGCCTCACAGGTGGCGAGAAGCCCGATCTTCGGCTACGGCTTCGGCTCGGTGCCGCGGCTGACGGTCGGGCAGATCGGGCGTCCGTTCTCGGCGCACAGCCTGTACTTCGAGACGCTCGGTGACATGGGTCTCATCGGGATCGTTGCGCTCGCGTGGCTCCTGATCGCGTGCGTGAGGAGCGGCCTCGAGTTGATGAGGAGGGCGACGACGCCGCTCACCAGAGGACTGGCGGTCGGGTTTCTGTCCGCCACGGTCGTTCTTCTGCTTGCGAACATCTTCGGTCAGAGGTTCTTCCACAGGTCGATCGCGGGATCCTACTTCGTCCTCGCCGGCCTGGTTGAGAGGAGCATCATCATCGAACGCGGCGCTTCATCGCCCCCGAGCGCCGGGGAGGTAGTCGAGACATGAGACGGCATCTCTGCTCAGTCGTGCTGGTCGCAGTCGTCGTTACGGCGTTGTTCGCGCAGGCTCAAGCGTACCAGGTCGTGAGCGGACACCCCCGCCTCTTCTTCCGCGCGGGCGACCTGTCGGCGCTCCGGTCCAAGGCGACCGGGTCGCTCCTCGGCGACTACAACAAGATGAAGTCGTATTGCGACGAGCACATGGGGGATTCCCTGCCCGTGTCTTCGACCGAGCTGGAGTGGCAGCTTCCGGCGTACAGCTTCGTGTGGCTCATGGGTCAGAACACCAACTACGCCGCCAGGGCAAAGGCCATCGCGCAGGCCGCCGTCTCATCCGGCTCGACCGGTTCGGAAGGCTGGATCAGGGGAGGCTCGCTCTTCTTCGACTGGTGCTACGACTACCTCACGCCCTCGGAGAGGCAGATGTTCGGGCTGGCGCTCGCCTCGGGGGGCAGCTCGTATCTCTCGAGCGAGAACTGGCCGAACATATCCTGTTTCCACGGCACGTTCTCACGGCTGCGCACCCTCATCTACCCGGGCCTTGCCATCTACGGGGAGGGCATCGACGACGCGGCCGCGCGGGGACTCTGCGACACCTATCACGACAACACCTACGGAGCCAACCGCGTCCTGTGCTGCATGGACGAGCTTGGCTACGACGGGTCCTGGTTCGAGGGTGACTACAACTTCAACGGCTACCTGTACCAGAGCGAGGGCTTCGAGCTGTGGGCCACCGCGACCGACGAGAACCCATACGACGTCTCGACCAACTATCACAATCTGGCGACCTACTACATCTACGAGATGGGTCCGAGCAAGGGCACCTCGGGGATGCTCGGGTCGAAGCAGGGCGACTCGTTCAGACACTCCGCCCCGACGCTGGCGTTCCGTCTCACGATGCTCAGGATCGCGTCGCGCTACCGTGACGGCCGCGCGCAGTGGCTCGCACAGGAGATCGTCGACCAGGACCTCGGGTATGTGAACACGTACGACCGCTGGAAGCTCATAGTGTGGACCGACCAGTCGGTCGCCCCGACGCCGCCGACCGACCTGCCCGAGTCGTGGTACTTCAAGGGCGTCGGCACGGCTTACATGAGGTCGGGATTCAACCTCGATCCCACGAGCACCGATGTATACGCCGTGTTCCGATGCGAGAGGTTTCCCGACATGCACACGCATGCTCACCAGAACCACCTCCTGATCGGGCGCGGGAGCGACATCCTGGCCGTCGACTCGGGCGCCTACGATTCCTCCTCCTCGAGCCATCACGACAACTACTTCTCGAGAACGGTAGCCCACAACACGATCACGGTCTTCGATCCGAACGAGGCGACGTTCGGCAGCTATTCGAACGACGGCGGACAGAGGCGTCCGTCGCACGAGAGCTATCCGACGCAATGCGGTGACCTCGATCTTCCGCAGTTCGACAGGGGCACGATCGTGGCGTTCGAGGACGCGGACAACTTCACCTACATGAAGGGAGACGCCACCGCGGCCTACTCGCCCGAGAAGGTGAGCCAGTTCACGAGGGAGGTCGTCTATCTCAAGCCCGACCTGTTCGTCGTGCTCGACCGCGTTACCGCCACCTCCGCGTCGTTCAAGAAGCGCTGGCTGCTCCACTCGATCAACGAGCCGCAGGTCTCAGGGAACACCACCGTCGTCCAGCAGGGCGACTCGAAGCTATTCATCAAGACGCTGCTTCCGACGCCCTTCGAGATCGTGAAGGTCGGGGGGTCCGGACATCAGTTCGAGGTCAACGGCGTGAACTACCCGCCCTCGGGGGACGTGCCTAGCGACGCGGGCGCGTGGAGGATCGAGGTGTCGCCGAGCACGTCGAGCGCGGAGAACCTCTTCCTTCACGTTCTCTACGTGGCCGGGGCGAGCGTCACGTCGATGCCGGACGTGTCGCTCGTGGAGTCCGACGAGGTCGTCGGGGCCGAGATCGACGGGCATGTCGTGCTGTTCAGCAGGTCCGGCATAGCGGTCGACTCCACCACGTACGAGTACGGGGAGTAGCGATACGCGCCGATGGGGGACGGCGACCAGATGCGCATATGCTTCCTTGCACACGCGAGTTCGGCCAACACCCGCTCGTGGGCGAACCACCTCGCTGAAGTCCTGGGCCACGACGTCCACGTCGTGTCGCTCTGTCACGGTGACGGCCTCGGCCGCGGTGTTACCCTGCACGTCATCCCACAGAGGACGTCGGGCGTCCTCGCGTACGCCACGGCGCTCCCCGCCGCGAAGAGGCTGGTGCGTGAGATACGTCCGGACGTCCTGGTCGGATACCGCATAGCCAGCTACGGGTTCCTGGCGGCAGCCACGGGGTTCCACCCACTCGTGCTGGCCGCTCAGGGCCGCGTGGTGACGTCTCCCAACGCGCTTCTCAAGAAGTTCCTCGTGTCGTACGCCATCCCGCGGGCCGACCTCATCAACTCCTGGGCGCAGCACATGACGCTCCGCCTGGTGGAGCTGGGGGCCAGACCCGAGATTATCCTGACGACGCCGCGCGGCATAGACCTCGGGCTCTTCAGCCCCGGCGCACCGGACGCCGAGAGGACCGACACGGTCGCCGTCACGCGTTCCATGCACCGCGGGTATCGTCACGAGGTGATGCTGCACGCGGTGGCCGCCGCGGCGCGCGAGGTGCCGGGCCTTGGGTGCGTCTTCGCCGGGGCCGGCGAGGCGATGGACGACCTCAAGGCGCTCGCGTCGAAGCTCGGTCTGTCGGACCGCGTTGAGTTCGAGGGGGAGATTCCCGCCGAGCGTCTGGCCGAGATCCTCCGAGGTGTCCGCATCTACGCGTCGACCGTTCGTTCGGACGGCGTGTCGGCTTCGCTCCTCGAAGCAATGGCCTGCGGCTGCTTCCCCATCGTCGCCGACAACGACGCGAACCGGCTGTGGCTCGAGGACGGCGTCAACGGGTCGCTCGTAGACGCGGCGGACCCGACGGCCTACGCCGCCGCCATCGTCGGGGCGCTTCGCAACACGGAGAAGCGCGAGTCGGCCGCGAAGCGGAACCGCGAGATCGTCGAGAGCGAGGCCGACCTGGACAAGAACATGAGGGTCATAGAGAGCGCGTACGCCGAACTCGTGCGCTCGGCCCGGGGAGGCGCTGCGTGAGTGGCCTCCTCGATCGCATATACGAGAACAGCCCGGTGGCGGTCCAGAATTTCCTCGTGTCGGCGTACGGACGCCGGATACTCGGGGAGAGGTTCGGCCCCGAGTTCGATCGTCTGAGCGGGTTCCTGGCCGCGTCGGAGAGGGCGACGCGCGAGGAGATGCGCGAGTACCAGAGTGAGCGTCTGAGGCTGGTCGTCGCGCACGCCTACGAGACGGTACCTTACTACCGGGAGCTGTGGGACAGAGAGGGCGTGCGCCCCTCGGACGTCGTCTCGATCGACGACATCGGGAAGCTGCCCGTCCTCACGCGTGAAGCCCTGATAGCCAACCGCGAGAGGCTGCTGTCGTCGAAGGCCGACAGGCGCGGGCTGCGCATGGCCACGACATCGGGAACGACCGGATATCCCGTGTCGGTCTACTGGGACAGCGCCGTGAGCGTGATGAACAACGCCTGCCTCTGGCGCGCGAGGGAGTGGTGCGGCGTCGGGTTCGGACGGCCGTACGCGACGCTCATGGGCCGCATGATCGTCCCCATGAGGCAGCGCAGGCCGCCGTTCTGGAGGTTCAACAAGACCTGGAACCAGCTCATCCTCTCCTCGTACCACCTGGACGACCGGACCGTGCACTACTACGTCGAGCAGATGCGCGACTCCGGCGTCGAGATGCTGGAGGCGTATCCGTCGGCCGCGTACATGCTGGCCAGGTACATGGAGATGAGTTCCGCGCGGATCCCGCTGCGTGCGGTGCTGACGTCGTCCGAGCCGCTTCTGCCCGTGCAGCGCGAGCTGATAAAGGACAGGTTCGAATGCCCCGTCTTCGACGCCTACAGCCAGGCGGAGAGGGTCGCGTTCGCGAGCGAGTGCGAGGCGCACGAGGGGATGCACGTGTTCGGCGAGTACGGCGTGCTCGAGGTCCTGGACGGCGACCTCGCGCCCGTGAGTCCAGGCGAGACCGGTCAGATCGTCGCCACGGGTCTTCACAACATGGCCATGCCGCTCGTTCGCTACGCCACCGGCGACACCGCCGCGCTCAAGCCGGGGACGTGTTCGTGCGGCAGGACGCTCCAGCTCCTGGAGACTCTGACCGGCAAGGCCGAGGACATCGTCGTCACGCCGTCCGGTCGGATGGTGCCGGGTCCGCTCCTGAGCTTCGCGTTCAAGGGCGTTCCCGGCGTCGTCAGATCGCAGCTCGTGCAGGACAAGCCCGAGGAACTCAGGGTCAGGCTGGTCCTGGGCGAGGGATTCCAGCAGCGCGACGAGGCGCGCATACGTGCCGCGCTGCGGGAGAGGCTGCCGGGAGTGACGATTACGGTCGAGCACGTCGACGATATCCCGATGTCGTCTCGCGGGAAGTACAGGTGGGTCGTCTCGAGCGTCCCGCTCCGATGGGGCAACGTAAGCACGTCGAACCTCTACGGCAAGGAGCGAGGGACCGGATGAAGAAGGTCCTTCACATCATACAGTCGCTCGACACGGGCGGAGCTGAGCGCGTCGTGGCGGAGTACGCACTCGCGCACGACCGAAAGCGGTACAGCCCGGAGGTCTGCTGTGTGCTGGAGGGCGGATATCTCGTCGGTCAGCTGGAGGAGGCGGGCGTGCCCGTGCACGTCCTGCGCCGGGGGAAGAGGCTGAACCTCTCGGCGCTCCTGCGACTGGCGCGCCTGATGGCGCGCGGCCGGTTCGACGTCGTACACAATCACAACTTCACCGCGCTCGCGATAGGCGTTCCGGCCGCCGTTCTGGCCGGCGTCAACGTCCTCGTCAGGACAGAGCACAACGTCACGAGAGGACGGCGCGGCGTAAGGGACATGCTGAGCCGGCTGGCCGCTCTCCGCGAGGACGCTCAGATAGCCGTATCGGACGCTGTGCGCAGATCACACGTCGAAGCGCGGCGGCTTTCGCCCGGGCGCTTCGCGACCGTGAGGAATGGTATCGACGGGGCGCGTCTGGCGCTCGACGGCGATCGCGCCGAGACCCGCCGGTCCGCGGGGTGGGCCCCGGACGCGTTCGTGTGCCTGAGCGTCGGTAGTCTCACGCGCCAGAAGGACTTCACCAACCTTCTGGCCGCGGCCGCGAAGGTGGCCGCCGAGCGGCCGGACGTCCGGTTCGTTGTCGTGGGCGAGGGAGCCGAGGAACAGGCGCTCCTCTCGCTGCGCCACGACCTGGGACTGGACGAGCGCGTGAGCTTCGTGGGACGGAGCACCGACGTGCCGGGACTCCTCAAGGCGGCGGATGCGTTCGTGCTCCCTTCCGCGTGGGAGGGCCTCCCGATCACGATGCTCGAGGCCATGGCGGCGCGAGTTCCGTGCGTGGTCACGAGGGCGGGCGGCGTCGATGAGATACTGGAGGACGGCAAGAGCGGGCTGGTCGTGCCGGCGAGGGACCACGACGCCCTGGCGAACGCGATCCTGAGCCTGGCGAGCGACGAGAGCCTGCGGGCCGACCTGGCCGCAGCGGCGTCGGCGGTGTTCGACCGCCGGTGCACGGCGAAGGGCATGGCACGGCAGACAGAAGCGCTCTACGACCTCGCGGCGAGCGGAAGGGCGGACCTCGCGGCGGCCGGACCAATGAAAGTGCTGCTCGTCATCGGCCAGCTGTCCCTCGGAGGGGCGGAGCGGCAGGTGGCCGAGCTTGCGACTCGTCTGCCGCGCGACCGGTACGAGCCGGTCGTGTGCTGCTTCTCCGACGGAGGGCCGCTCAAGGAGGAGTTCGATAAGGCCGGCGTGCGTGTCGTCTGCATAGGCAAGCGGTCGGGCGTGGCATCCGGAGCGTCCTGCTCGCTTGGCAGGCTGATCCGTGAGGAGCGTCCTGCGATCGTGCACTCCTACCTCTTCTCCGCGAATTGGAGGACCGTGCTCGTCGGGCGCCTGATGAGGGTGCCTCTCGTCATCACGTCCGTCAGGAACGTCGACATCCACAGCGTGCCCGCCTTCGTGTGGATGGAGCGAATCCTGTCGGGAATGAACGATGTCGTCATAGCCAACGCGGAGGCCGTTCGCGAGTACGTGGCCAGGGCACACTGGATAGAGAGATCGAGGATCAAGGTGATCATGAACGGTGTGGCGCCTGAGCGCGTCGGACGCCTGCTCAAGACCACTCCGCGCGAGGCGGGTCGCACCGTTCTGTTGGTGGCGAGTCTGACACCGAAGAAGGACCACGCCACGTTCCTGAGAGCGGCGCGCGAGGTGGCGAGGCGCGTTCAAGAGGCGCGCTTCGTGCTCGTAGGAGACGGTCCGCTTCGGAGCCGGCTCGAGAGTCTGGCAGAGGACATGGGACTCGGTGACCGCGTCGAGTTCAGGGGAGAGATGTACGACATCGCAGGTGCTCTCGCCGAGGCCGACGTGTGCGCGCTCACCTCGGTCAAGGAGGGATGCTCCAACTTCCTGCTCGAGTCCATGCTGGCCGGCAGGCCGGTCGTGGCCACCGACGCCGGCGGCAATCGCGAACTCGTCGAAGAGGGACGAACCGGCTACGTCGTCCCGGTCGGCGACTCCGCGGCGGTCGCCGACAGGCTGGTGAGGCTGCTCGACGACCCTCCGCTTGCGCGACAGATGGGCGAGGCCGGACGCGAGTCGGCGCTTCGCAGGTTCACCGTCGAGCGGATGGTCGACGAGACGATGGCTGTCTACGAGGAGACTCTGCGCCTGCGTCTTCCCGGACTGGTCGAGTGGGGATACGCGAGGGCCGCGAGAGGGAGAGCGTCGGTCGGCGAGGTCGCACCATGTGTTTCGTCCGGCGGGACGCCCGTACCGGCCGGTCACACGGAGAGCGCGCGGGGGGAATCGATTGGGTCCTGAGAAGGTAAGAGTTACGGTCAAGCGCCCGAGAGGAGTCAGGCGCATCGGTTCCGCCATAAGGAACTCGGTGCTCGCGAGGAAGCTCGTCGAGGCTGTGCCCGCGGACGCGTGCGTCGTCCTCCGGTACCACTCTGTCAACGACGACCCCGGATGGTCGGGGGACTACCTGCAGGACAGCCTCACGGTCGCGCCGCGGACATTCGACGCGCAGATGGACTTTCTGAAGCGGCAATACGACGTCGTCGGCCTGGGCGAGATCGTCGAGCGCGTGCGCTCGGGCCGTCCTCTGAACGGCAGACTCGCGGCTCTGACGTTCGACGACGGATACGAGGACAACTATCGCAACGCGCTCCCGATCCTGACGAAGCACGGCCTCACAGCTACGTTCTACGTGACGACGAGCGCTCTGGGGGACGTCTCGGTGCTCTGGACGGTGAAGCTCAGGCATTCGATCAGAAGGACGCGCAGAGACTCTCTGACGCTGCCCTTCGCGGGAGAGCGCGCCATAGACATATCGTCCGCGGACGCGAAGGAGCGGGCGATCCGCCTCGTGACTAGCGTCGTGAAGCGGTCGACGGTGCAGGAGGCCGACGACGCGATCCGGGTCGTGGAGGAGCAGTGCGAGGTCGGTTCGGCCCACATGGACAGACGTGTCATGATGACCGAGGAGGAAGTGCGCGAGATGCATTCCGGAGGAATGGAGATCGGCGCGCACTCGGTCGGGCACTACAACCTGCCGTCCATCGACGAGACCTCTCTCAGGCGGGAGGTCGTCGAGTCCCGCGCGTTCCTCGAGAACACTCTCGGCGCGCCCGTGCGGCACATGGCCTATCCCGACGGGCGCACGGGCAGGCACTTCGACGCCCGCGTCGCGGTCGCCGCGGCGGAGGCGGGCTACCTGTCGGCCGCGACCTCGGTGAACGGTCCCGTGACGAGCAGGTACTCGGTCTACAGCCTGCCGAGGCTGGGTGTCGTGCCGAGGCACGACAGGGTGTCCAGGCTGGCGGCGGACATGCAGTACACGCGGATCTCGCGCCCCGCCGACGGCGTGTTCGAGGAGGTGCGCCTGGCGATCGGAGCGGGCGCAGCGAGTCCCGGGCACGGCGCGCCTCCGTCGCGGGTGCTGAGGGCGGGGGCGGAATGAGTGCTCGACGCGACAGCGGTGCGGGAGCCGGGCCGTCCAGGATCGTGTTCTGGGCCGGGTCCTTCGAGCTGGCCGGGACGCAGCGCTTCCTGGTCGAGCTTCTTCGCCGCATCGACAGGAGCGCCTTCGAGCCCGTCGTCTTCTCGACGAGGCCCGAGGGAGAGCTGCTGGCGGTCATCGAGGGGCTGGGCGTCCCGGTCCACGAGTTCGGCACGGGCGGGTATCTGCTCTCGCCGGCGACCGTCTCGGGACTCTCCCGCGCGGCGAGGTTCCTGAGGCGGGAACGTGTCGACGCGCTCTGCTGCATGCTGGGCATCACGACGCTCTTTGGCCCGTTCGTCGGTCGGGCCGCGGGTGTGCCGGTCGTCGTGAACAGCCAGCGCAACATGGGGTACTGGCTCAAGAGCGGCGGTCGCGGCCGGATGTACGGCTACGTCAGCCGGCACGTCGTCGACGGGATCGTGGTCAACAGCGCCGCCGCGGTGGAAGAGCTGGGGGAGCGGTTCGGCGTTCCGCGCCGGCGCATCCACGACATCGGCGCCGGGATCGACGTCGACGCGATCGCGGCAGCCGAGCCGAACGCCGAGCTGGCCGGCGTCATGAGACTGGACGGGCTGCGAGTCGTCGGCTGTGTGGCGAAACTGTCGAGGGTCAAGAACCACGCCCTCTTCCTGAGGGCGGCGGCCAAGGTGTCCGCCGGGCGTCATGACGTCGTGTTCCTGATCGTGGGAGACGGTGCTCTGCGCGGGGAGCTGGAGGAGCTGGCGGGCTGGCTGGGCATCGCCAACCGGACGTTCTTCCTGGGTGAGCGCGCGGACGTCCCGTCGATCCTCAAGCTGATGGACGTGTTCGTGCTGCCGTCGACGTCCGAGGGGCTGCCGAATGCCCTCATGGAGGCCATGGCCGCCGGCGTGCCGGTCGTCGCGACGAGGGTCGGCGGAGTGCCCGAGCTCGTCGAAGACGGTCGGACGGGCAGGCTGGTCGAACCTCAGGACGAGCAGGGAATGGCCGACGCCGTGGGATCGCTCCTGGACGATCGCGAGACCGCAGTCGGGATGGGGCGAAGCGGGCACGACAGGGTGAGGCGTGACTACGACATCGGGGCGAGCGTGAAGGCGTTCGAAGAGGTAGTGACCTCCTTGATCGGGAGGTCGCGCGGGAGAGGACTGCGTTGAGGATACTCCTTCTGACACAGTACTTCCCGCCCGAGACGGGCGCGGCACCCGCGAGGGCACGCCACTTCGCGGCGAACCTCGCGAGGCTGGGACACGACGTCACGGTCGTGACCGGCATGCCGAACCATCCGAGCGGGGTCAAGCACCCCGCATACAGGAGGTGTCTCTGGCGCCGTGAGAACGACGGCCCGGTGCGCATCGTGCGCTGCGCTCTCTACGCTTCCCCGCGCAAGACGTTCGCGACGAGGATGCTGAACCAGCTGAGCTTCGCGCTCACCTCGGTGTTCGGAGGGCTCCGCGCGGGGCCGTGCGACATCATACTGGTCAGCTCGCCTCCGCTCTTTCTGGGCGCGTCGGCGTGGCTGCTTGGCCTCGTGAAAGCCGCGCCCTTCGTTCTCGACCTCAGAGACTACTGGCCGCAGGCGGCGGTTGCGCTCGGACAGCTGAACAGCAGGACGGCCGTGAAGCTGGCCACGGGGCTAGAGGAGTTCCTCTACAGGCGCACCGGCAGGATGGTGGCCGTCACGCCGGGGATGCGCAGGCTCATGCTCGAGCGCGGCATCCCCGCGCACAGGGTTGAGCTGGTTACCAACGGCGCCGACCTCGACCGCTTCCGTCCGGCCGGGGCCGGCGCAGCCGACGGCGAAGAGTTCACGGTGCTCTACAGCGGCACCCATGGCCTGGTCCACGGTATGGGGGTCATACTCGACGCTGCGGAATCGCTCCGCGACGACGAGAGGATCAGGTTCCTGCTCGTCGGGGATGGGGTCGCCAAGGACGATCTCGTCGCGGACGCCGAGCGGCGGGGACTCCGCAACGTCGAGTTCACACCCAGCGTGCCGCCCGAGGACCTCTCCGACATCATAGGCGGCGCGGACGTGTGTGTCGCCACCACGACCGCCGGCGCGTTCAGCGAGGGGACGATCCCCGTGAAGCTGTTCGATTACATGGCGTGCGGGCGGCCCGTCGTGGCCGCGGTGAACGGCGACGGCAGGCGGCTCATCGATGAGTCTGGCGCGGGGATCGTCGTCGAGCCGGGTGACGCCGAGGGACTCGCTCGGGCCATCCGCTCTCTCGCGGACGACAAGGCCGCCCGCGAGGCAATGGGTGCGAGCGGGGCGAGGTTCGTGGCCGAGAACTACTCCAGGGAGCGACTGGCCGAGAGGCTCGCTGAGATCCTCGAGAACGTGGTGTCGCTCGAGCGGTCCGTCGACGTCGATGGGAGGAGGTTCAGGCGCTACCTCGCGCTCAAGTACACGCTCGACGCCTCGTTCGCGCTCTTCTTTCTCGTCGCCACGCTGCCGGTCTCGGCCATCCTCGCTCTTCTCGTTCGGCTCGATTCGCCGGGGCACGCGGTCTTCAGACAGCGCCGCATCGGCGTGCACTCGCACGAGTTCATGATCGCGAAGTTCAGGACGATGGACCGAGGAACGCCCGATCTCGCGACCGACATAATGGTGGACCAGCCGCGGAGCTACACGACGAGGATGGGGCGGTTCCTGAGGCGCACCAGTCTCGACGAGCTGCCGAACTTCTGGAACATCCTGCGCGGCGAGATGAGCATAGTGGGCCCACGGCCGGCGCTCTTCAACCAGGACGAGCTGATAGAGCGGCGCAGGCTCCTGGGCGTCGACGTGATGAGACCCGGGCTCACCGGATGGGCCCAGATCAACGGGCGTGACTCCGTCACGCTCGACGAGAAGGTCAGGCTCGACGAGTTCTACGTCAGGAACTGCTCGTTCATGTTGGACCTAAGGATCATCCTGCGCACGGCGGGGGTGATGTCCAACCCGGACGACCTTCCGGTGCGTCCCGTTCGGCGGAAGGAGGAGTCCTCTTGATCTCGAACAAGAGAGACCTTCGCACTCCCGATGCTGCGGGACGCCGCATCGATCCGCGGATGATCGCCGCTGCGGTCATCCTGGTCGCGCTCATCGTGCTGGTCTACAGGCAGAGCTTCGCGATCCTGTTCAGGACATGGGAGGCGAACCCCGATTACTCCCACGGCTACCTCATTCCCCCCGTCGTCGTGTTCCTCTTCTGGAGGGAGTGGAAGAAGTTCGTGGCCGCCGTGGGGAGAGGGTCGATGTGGGGTCTCCTCCTGATCTTAGTGGCGCTCGCGGGGCACGTGCTCTCGATACGGGCCGGCGTCTTCATGACCCAGGGCTACTCCTTCGTGCTGCTGCTCTTCGGACTTTCGCTGTTCGTTTTCGGCCGGCCGGCGACGCGCGCCATCTGGTTTCCTCTAGGCTACCTCGTGTTCATGCTGCCGATGCCGCCGTTGCTGGTGAACGTGGTCAGCTTCCAGCTCAAGGTCTTCGCGGCGAGGGCCGGAAGCGCCCTTGCGTTCAAGCTCGGGGTTCCGCTCGCGCGCTCGGGAATGACCATCCATCTCGCCGCGGGCTCGCTTCGTGTCGCCAACCCGTGCAGCGGGCTCAGGTCGCTCATCGCGCTCGTCGCGCTGGGCGCGCTCTTCGCGTACCTCTCGCACGGTCCCGTCTGGAAGCGCCTGGTGTTGTTCCTGTCAGCCGTGCCGCTGGCCGTGGCGGCCAACATCGTGAGGATCGCCGCGCTCTGCGTCGTGGCGAGCGTGTGGGGCATCGATGCCGCGCTCGGGTTCTTCCATGACTTCTCGGGCCTTCTGCTCTTCGTGATGGCGTTCCTCGGGCTGGTCGTAGTGCGCAAGCTGCTGCGCACCGACGCCAGCGGAGAGGAGGCCGCGTGAACGCCTACGTCAAGGTGGCGCTCGTGTCGATCCTGCTCGCGCTCACGGCGGCGTACGTGTATCTGAACCCGCCACCGGACATGGAGGTCGGTGAGGGGAGGCTTGCCTCGTTCCCGATGGTCCTCGACGGCTGGAGCGGCATGGACCTGAGCTTCGACGAGGTCGTGGTCGAGGAGCTGAACGCCGACGACATGCTGACACGGAGGTACACGCGCGGCGCCGACGAGGTCTGGTTCGTCGTGATCTTCCATCAGAACGAGAGATACGGGGCCCATGAGCCGCTGGTGTGCTACCGCTCCCAGGGATGGACGGTGACGGATCAGGGCACCAGGACCCTGAGGAGAGAGGGCGGCGAGTTCGACGCCAACTGGGTGACCGTGGAGTCGAAGGGCCAGACCAGGCTCGCTCTCTACTGGTGGTACACGGCCGGCGACCTGGCCACCGGCGACCGCGACAAGTTCATGGCGCGGATGGCGACGTCCGGCATCGTGTCGAACGTCACGTTCGGCGCGTTCGTAAGGATCTCTACGGTGGTGAGAAACGGCGACCTGGCCGGGGCCATGGACACGGTCACCGGCTTCGCCGAGCAAGCGCTCGTCTATCTTCCCGCCCTCTTCGAGGCGGACGTGGGGGACTAGGCCGGGAGCGGCGCTGGCCGCTCGCCGGGTCGTGCCGCTCGGCCAGAGGGCCGGCGCAGGCAGGCAACATCCGGAGGTGCGATGGGGCTCCTTAGGCAGTTCAACTCGCTGATCTGGGCCTGGAGCGAAACGTTCCGGGCGGCCGGACGCGGGGCGGCGCTCTCGCCGTTCGCGATATACGCGGCAGTCCAATGCGCGGTCCTGTTCGCGGTGGTCGGCTTCGCCTACGCGCCGCTGTCGGTTGTGGTGGCGCCGGTGCTCAGGTGGAGGTTCGGCGACGCCGCGCTGCACTACCCGAGCAACCTGTTCGTGCTCCGGCCGGCGCTGGCGCAGGTGGACTCTATCCTGATAGTGCTGCTCGGGTCGGTCTTGACGGCCACGGCCATACACCTGTTCGGAACCTTCTTCGCGGGCAGGAGACGCTCGCTCTCCACGAGCTGGCGCGCGGCCGGGAGCCGTTACCTTCCCGTCGTGGCGGTGGCCGCCGTCGTCATGGTGATCACGCACTTCGTGGCGAGGGCACCGTTCTCGCTCGTGAGCGGACTCGCCGAGAGTTCGCCCTCGATCTTCCGCATCGTGAGGTTCGGCGCAGTCGGCATCGTGATCGTCGTGCAGACGCTGTTCGTCTACACGGTGCCGGGCCTCGTCATATCGCGCCTTGGCCTCAAGGGTGCGGTCGGGCGCAGCTTCAGGCTCGCGGCGACGACACCTATCACGAGCCTCCTGATCGTCGGCGTGCCCGCGGCTCTGGAACTCATTCCGATGTGGCTGTCCAGGCAGAGTGCCACGCTGGCGCTGACGCTGTCTCCGGAGTTCCTCATCTGGGTGATGCTCCTCTGGGTCGCGGTGATCCTCGCGGCGGCCTACCTGACGGCGGGCGCGGCGACCCGCTTCTTCCTGTTCTCGATCCAGGACGAGGACGGCGACACCGGGGGGAGGGACTGAGCGATGACGAGGAACACTTCGATCGTGATTCGAGAGGCCTTTCCGCGCGCGCTCAGGGTCTGCATCGTGGTCGCGCTGGCGTCGGTCGTCGCGGTCTCCCTGTGGGGTTGCGGTCCGCGGGGCGGGCTGTCGGACAGGTACGTCGCCGAGAAGATGGCGTGGAGAGCGCAGAAGCTCAGGCGGGCAATGGCCGAGAACCCGGACGTCGCCACCGAGCAGATGAAGCAGCGCGTGATGTCCGCCTACGCCGAGATCGTCAGGCTGTTCCCGCCTCCCACGGGTGACGGGTCGAACATGTCCGATGTCGAAGACGACGTCGCCGTGATATCCGGCATGAGCAGGCTCAGGCTCGCGGGTCTCTACGCGGACGCGGGGGACGCCGAGGAAGCGCAGAGGCTCTACTCATCGGTGGTCGACAGCTACGCGTTCAGCAGAAGCATGGCGGTCGAGGCAGCCACCGCGCTCGCAGCCTCGTACGAGGGGTCCGGCATGGTACAGGAGGCGGCTGACGTGCTCATGCAGACCGCTGAGAACTGGGCGCCCGCCGCGACGCGGGACGATCCGCCCGATCAGCGCATTCTGAGGGCCCCGCTGCTCGCGGCGACGAGCCTCGCGGCCGCGGGTCTTGAGGCGACGCCCGCCGCGCTCGAGGGCGCCAGGGACTACTACCGCCGGATCGGCAACGAGTGGTCCGGAACGCCCACCGGAAGGTCCGCGCTCGCCACGATCGCCGAGTCCTACGAGCTGGAGGGACGTTGGGCCGACGCGGCGGGGACGTACGAGCGGCTCGACGAGGAGTACGGTACGCCGGAGACGCGCCCGTCGCTGCTTCTCAAGCTTGGGGACCTCTACTCCGGCAGGATGGGCGACGTGCCGCGCGCCACGGAATACTACGAGGACGTGGAGCGTCTCGCCCCGGAAGGCGAGGAGGGGGCGACCGCGTCGATAGAGCTGGCGCGATTCGACCTCGCGAAGCACAGATACGAGCAGGCGCGGAGGCGTCTGCAGTCGGTGCTCGACAGGTTCGCCGACGAGAAGACGCTCGCGGCGACGGCGTCGCAGCTCCTTGCCTCTTCCTACGAGATGGAGGGGAGGCTGGACACGGCGATCGCGCGCTACGGGCAGCTCTCGGCGGCGTATCCGACGTCGCTCTACGGCCTCGCCGCGCCGATACACGTGGCGAAGTTGTACGCGACGATGGGTGAGGACGTGGCCTCCGCCACTGCTCTCGACAGGGCGGTGGAGCAGTACGAGCGAGTGATCCGCGACTATGCGGACACTCCGGCCGAGATGGCTGCGAGGAGCTATCTCATAGCGGCTCGGAGCGAACTCGAGGACTGGAGCGACGTGGCTCCGCTCCTTGTCGAGACGGCGCTTCGGCAGCCGCAGGCGCAGGCGTCGGCAGGCATGCTGCTCAAGGCGGGCGACATCTACGCGACCAAGCTCGGTGACCCGGACACGGCCTCCGACGTATTCCGGAGGGTCGTGGACACGTACGGAGGAAGCCCGGCTGCAGAGGAGGCGCAGAGGCGTCTCGAGCAGCTGACCAGGTGACGTTCCGTTCGATGACGAGAGGTTCCGGTGTGAGAGAACGCGAGAGAGACACGGACTGCCGTTCGGTCAGGCGCGCCGTCCTCTGCGGCCGCATGTTGGGCGCGTGCCCGAGCATGCTCGAGGTCTTCTTGCTCATGGAGCGAGCGGCCGAGTGTGACGCCGGGGTCGTCATAGTCGGAGAGTGCGGGACCGGGCGTGAGCTGGCCGCCCGCACCATACACGAACGGAGCGCGCGCCGGGGCGGCCCGTTCGTGTCGATCGACGCGGAGGCGTTCGAGCCCGAGCGATTGGAGCTGGAGCTTCTAGGTAGGAGCGGGACGGCGTCCCCGCACGGCGGGGGAGCGCTTCTGCAGGCGGACGGCGGCTCACTGCTTCTTGGAGGTCTCGGGCGGACCACGCCGGGCTTCCAGGAGAGGCTGCTCGCATACCTGCGGTCCGGCTGCTTCCAGCGATCGGTCGGCGGCGGTCACGTCGACGCCGACGTCCGCGTGATGGCGACGTCGGAGCGCAGCCTCGAGGCGGACGTCGAGTCCGGGTGTCTCAGAAGCGACCTGTTCTACGCGCTTGCCGTCCTCACGATTGGCCTTCCTCCTCTGCGCGAGCGAAGAGGTGACGTGCCGCATCTCGCTCTCCACATCCTTCGCGACCTCGCGGGTGACGGGGCCTCCGGCATCGAAGGCTTCACGAGAGGGGCAGTGTCGGCGATGGTGTCGTACGACTGGCCGGGCAACGTTAGCGAGATGGAGAACCGCATTCGGAGGGCCGCCATAGTCGCCGAGGGCGGGAGGATAGCCGAGGCCGATCTCGGTCTCGACGTCCCCGACGAGCGCTCCGAGACGACGCTCAGAGAAGCACTCGACCGGCTCACGAAGGAGATGGTCGAGGACTCGCTGCGAAGGACGCTCGGCAACGTATCCAGGGCCGCGCGCTCGATAGGAGTGAGCCGACCCGCGATGTACGACATGATACGTAAGCACGACATCGATGTTCGGCGCTTCAAGCACGAGCGGACGGCCCGCCGCCGTCGCTCGCCGGATACGCAGCCCTCCGCGGGGCAGCGGGCCGGCTCAACAGGGGGGTCGCTTGACACCCCAGCCCCCATGGACCTAAAATCCGGTCGAACCGACGCGCAGGAGTAGTGGCTCGTTCCAACGCAACACCGTAAGGAGCCTCGCATGGCATCGAGAACGTTAGGTCTGCTAGTCTGCGTCGCCGCCGTGGCGGGACTGCTCCCGCTGGCCGCGCTGGCGCAGGGCCAGGGCGTTGTGGTCGACTCCGCTCCTCCGGGGGCGGTGGTCGAACTGATAGGTCAGACGGTCTACAGAGGCGTGACGCCCTGGAAGCTCGACAGGGGGATCTCCGGCGCCTACGAGGTGCGCGCGTACAAGGCGGGGTACGATGAGTGGGACGGGTACGTGCTCCTCTCGGCGGCGAGGAAGGATTCGCTCTTCATCCGTCTGTCCAGAAAGACTCCCCTGGGGGCCGGTCTCCGCTCGGCCATCGTGCCCGGTTGGGGTCAGTACTACACGGGTCAGAAGGCGAAGGGCACGCTGTTCCTGGCGGCGGAACTCGGCGCACTTGCCGGCGTCCTGTGGACGAACGAGAAGAGGGACGACGCCCAGAGCGACTACACCGCGGCCAGGCTCGAGTACCTCGCGGCGGATCAGGTCGACGAGATCGAGAGCAAGTACCTGGCTATGAAGAGCGCCTTCAACGAGCTGGACCGCTGGCACGAGAAACGCAAGCAGTGGAGCTATGCGGCGGCTGCGATCTGGCTGGCCAACGTGCTGGACGCCACGATCCTCTTCCCGGCGCCGTCGCAGGGAGCGGGCTATTCGTCCCTGCCGCCCGGCGAAGAGTCGGGGTTTTTCGCTTCCATCGAGCCCGACCGGACAGCGGCGGGTCTCGTCATCCGGTTCTAGGCCGCAGCTCACGGAGGTCATCAGATGACACGGAATCGAGCACTGATACTGCTGGCGGCCGCGATCATGCTGACGGCGCTGTCCGGATGTTTCGACACGCTGTCGCAGCCGGACAGGGACAACGCGGCCGACCCGCTCAATCCGGACACCTCGTCGCGCGTTCCGCCCAGACCGACGGCGCTCGGTGCCGTCGTGTCGGATAGGAACGTCGTGCTGACATGGTACGTCAGCGACACGTCGAGGGTCGACCACTACAACGTGTACCGCTGGGAGGTGGAGGACGCGAACAAGGAAGACTACGAACTCCTGGATACGGCCGACTCGATGACCTTTGAGGACGAGGGCGTCCGCAACGGTCAGGAGTACCGATACAAGGTGTCCTGCGTGAACGGCCTGAGCCTCGAGGGGAAGCTCTCGACGGCTAGGAGCGTGGTCCCGCGTCCGTTCAGCGTGGCGATCGAGCAGGGACGCCCTAAGACTGGGTCGAGGAGCGTCACTCTTACCCTGGCCGCTTCGGGCGCCGCGGCGCTAATGCAGGTCTCCAACGAGAGCGACCTCTCTTCGGCCCCGTGGTTCACGTTCCAGACCTCGTACTCATGGCAGCTCACGGCGGGCGATGGAGAAAAGACCGTCTACGCGAGGTTCAGAGACTCCGAGGACAACGAGTCGGACATCGTTAGTGACTCGATCGAACTGGACACGCGGGCCGTCATCCTGTCCCTGACGGAGGACACAGGCGGCGCCGTCCGGTACGCCGGCGACGTGATCCACTTCTCGCTCGACTCTGGCGAGACCGACGGGGTCGCGACGGTCAGCGTCGGCAACGCCGCCACCGGCATCACGCTGTACGACGACGGGACCGAAGGCGACGAGGTTGCGGACGACGGCGTGTACGAACGCGACTACGTCGTGGAGTACGGGGTGGAGGTCGTCGACGCGCTCGTAATCGGCGATTTCACCGACGAGGTTGGTAACGACGCCGACCCGCTGCAGGCCAATGGAACGGTCACGATCTACGAGCCGCCGGTTCCCGTCACGATGAACGTCCCGGTCGTGCTCTCCGAGCGTAGGATGGCTCTCTCCTGGTCGAGGAGCACCGACGCGGACTTCGATGCGTACGAGCTGTACAGGTCCTACGTGCCGGGCGTGGACACATCATCCGACAGGGAACTCATCGCGAACATCCAGTCGGTGTCGCAGACCAACTACACGGACTCCGCGCTCGACCCGGACTCGACGTACTACTATGCGGTTTACGTGGTGGACGATGTGGGTCTCCGTGAGATCAGCAACGAGGTGTCCGGAACCACGCTGGCGAACACGCCGCCGGAGCCCGTCGAGCTGTACGCTCCGTGGGCGCCCGATTCGACCTCTCTCATGATTAGCTGGTCGGAGAGCGACGCCGAGGACTTCCGCCAGTACGAGCTCGTGGGGTGGGAGCAGGATCCGCCGAACCCGCCGGACAGTGCCGGCAAGCATGTTCTTGCCCGGTTCAGCTCGCCGGGGGAGACGTTCTACACGCACTCGTCGCTGCTGGATACGCTCGTCTACTGGTATCAGGTGGCGGTCAAGGATTCCTTCGGAGCGGTCGCCCTGTCGGACAGCGTCTCCGGCACGCCGAGGACGGCAGCACGCCGCTAGTCACGGGGCCCGGACGGTCCCACAGGCAGAGTCAAAGGCCCCGGCCGCACTGCGCGGCCGGGGCTTCTCGTTGTGCCCCTCCTTTAGCCCCCGGCGGGGTCCCGATCCGGCCCCCGGGTCTCTCGCCACACTCCCTGTCCGGCCCCCGGAAACTCCCTTGCAGGACCCCTCTTGCTGTCCTTGTTACTTTCTAACTGGCATAGATTGTGCATTCTAGCGAGTACGGCTCCAGCCACGAGACTACATCGGAGCCCTCGTAACAGGGATTCGCGGGGACCGGCGGGCTATAAAGAAGCCTCGGTCATTCTGGGTCGGAAGCATTCCCCCACGCACGCCGGCCCAGCGGTCTTCCACCGCAAGGCAACCCCCTACGCACCGGCCTCCGGCCCCGCGGATCCCGATGACTCCCAAGTCTCCCGAAAGGTGGCCGGATGCCTGATCGAGCAGCACGAGCGGGTCTTCGAGCGGCGGCCGCCTCGACAGCGGCCGTCGTCTTCGTGCTGCTGTGCGCGGCGCCGTCATGGTGCGCCGCGGGCGACCGCGCCACCACCGAACACGTCCTGATCGGGCTCACACCGAACGCCGGGTTCGAGGTGAGCGTTAACGGGCAGCCGCTCGAGGGCGGACCGGTCGTGACCAGCGAACTCGGCATTGCCTCCTTTGGCGTCGACGAGGGCGCGTTCTCCGAGGGAACGAGATACGTGGTCATCGGCGACCCGGGCGACCTCATGATATCGAACGTGTTCGTCGACGGCGTCACGGCCGCGGGGGCAACGGTGCACTGGACCACCAACCTGCCGTCCAACTCCGGAGTGACATACGGTCCGACGACGGATTACGGCTCCGAAGCGGGCCCCGACCCGGCGCTCGCGATGACCCACGTCGTCGCGCTGTCCGGTCTGACTCCGGGGACCACCTATCATTACATGGTTACGAGCGACGACGGTCAGGGGCACGCCGCCTCGTCGGGCGACGGCGTGTTCGCCACCTCTCAGGTTCCACTGGCCATCGAGAACGTGTCGGTCGACAGTGTCGGTCAGATGTGGGCGGCGGTCAGCTGGACCACGAATCGCCCCTCCAACTCCGTGGTGGAGTACGGTCTCACGGCGGAGTACGGAGACTCGACCGAGGTCGATCCTGCTCTCGTCGAGACGCACAGTGTTGTCGTAGACGGCCTCTCTCCGGGCACCGTCTATCACATGAGGGTTCGTTCGTCCGACGGCGGGATACCGCCTGCGGTCTCCGGCGACGCCGAGTTCTCGACGGCTCTCGCGCCGCTGTCGCTGACCGGCGTCGAGGTAGCGGAGACGGGTGACACGTGGGCCGTGATCCGCTGGACCACCGATCGCGCCGCCGACTCGCGCGTCGAGTACGGACTTTCCATTCAGTACGGGGACTCGTCCGCGACCGACCCTCGGCTGGTAACCGCCCACGAGATAACACTCTCGGACCTCGAGCCCGGGGTCGGCTACCACTTCCGGGCGTGGAGCGACGATGGGTCCGCCGCACCGGCGGCGTCGGACGACCAGGAGTTCTCCACGATCGTCAACGAACTCGAGATGTCGGGCCTCACCGTGGGGCCCATAGGGCAGACCTGGGCGGTCGTGAGCTGGTCCACGAACCGGCCCGCTGCGACATACGTGGCGTATGGGGAGAGCGATGCCTACGGTCAGTTTGCCAGCCCCGGTGATGGCTTCGCCACCGAGCACTCGGCGACGCTCGCGGGACTTGCACAGGGGACGCTCTATCACTTCAGGGCGGTCTCGTTCGACCAGGACCTGCAGAGCGTTTCGTCTCCGGACTCGACCCTCGTGACGATGCAGGGCGACGTGACCGGTCCACCCCAAATGGAGGGCGTGGACCTGGACGCCGTCTCTGCCACGTCTGTGGTCGTGACCTGGACGACCGACAGGCCCGCGACGTCGCAGGTCGTGTACGGGACCGATGGCGTGTTCGACTGCGAGACCCGTGCCGACACGACGCTCGTCACGGAGCACAGCGTCATCGTGTGGCCGGTGGTCCCCAGGCTCGAATACTCATTCGTGGCGCTGAGCGCCTGCGGATGCGACACGACCTCCTGCAGTCCGCTGGTCTTCTCGACGTCGCCTCCGGCCGCCGCAAGTCTCACGGTCAAGCCGCTCGACCTCATCAAGATCATAGTGACGCCCAACGACGACTCGTCGGCCTTGATCATCTGGGCAAGCGACAGGCCTTGCTCGACCTGGGTCGACTACGGCGAGGCTCAGGACTACGGAGAGAGCGCTCCGGGGATGCCTCTCGGCAACGCCGCGTACCAGGCCGAGCTCCCGGACCTCGAGCCGGGAGCGCGCTACCACATCCGTGTGAGCGGCTGGGACGCGCCGGGGGGAGAGGTCACCGGCGAGGACATCCTCTTCGAGATGGTCGAGCCTCCGGATCACCAGGCGCCGGCGCGCCCGACGGGTGTCGCCTGCTCGCTCAGCGAGGCCGGGGTCGAGGTGCGATGGGATTCGAACACGGAGTCCGACCTTGCGGGGTACAACGTCTACAGAGCGCGGAGCAGGCCGGGGTGGATCGACTGGTCGAGAGCGGTGATGCTGAATTCCACGCCGGTTACCGAGTCGAGATACGTGGACTCGTCCATCGAACAGGGCGCGGCCTACGCCTACGCGGTGACCGCCGTCGACGGGTCCGACAACGAGAGCCTTTGGTCTGAGAACGCCACGATCGAGACGAGTCCGGTCGAGCCCGGTCTGTTCCGTCTCGCTGCATACCCCAACCCCGTCCGCGACGACGCCAACTTCGCGTTCGCGCTGCCGGCGGGTGTCTCGTCGGCGCGACTCCGGGTGCTGTCGCTCAGCGGACGCGTCGTGATGGACACCGAGGTCGCCTACAGGTCCTCGGGTGAGCAGTCTCTCACGTGGGACGCCCGCGACCCGTCGGGCTGGCCCGTCGGCGACGGCGTCTACCTCTGCGAGCTGCGCGCGGGCGGGTCGGTCGCCCGCACGAAGCTCACCGTCCTTCGCTAGTGTTACGCTGAGAGAGCAGGACGTCTGGCTCCCCTCACACGCACCACACCGAACAGGACGGATGTCATGCACACCCGCCCCAGCGTGTGGGCGTTCTCTCACGCGTCCTTGACGCTCCGGCGCAGACCCGATATAATCCCCGCCGTCACGGGTCGAAGTGAGACCCGATCCAGGCTGACAATTGCTGCGTAGCGGGAGCACCGACGTATGAGAATCGCAACAGCCATCGCGATGATGGTGGTCGCCGTGATGTTCGCGTCCACCGCCTCGGCCAGCTACACCACCGAGGTCATGTTCTCCGGAGACGGATGGTATCTGGGTGACGCCGGCGCTAAGCCGGCGGGGGGATACGGTCTGTTCGAGGAGCTGACAACGTTCTACACCGTCCAGTCCGACATGCCATCGGGCTCGCACTACCTGTACTTCGCTCCGGACATCTCTCTTGTCTACCGTTTCGAGACGCCCGGCGACCCATCCGCCCCGGGACACTACGTCACCATCGACGAGAACGGGATCGACTTCGACGGTCAGGCGACTGCCTGGAATACGATGGGTCTCATCTGGGCCGACGGGTACGGTCTGGCGCTTGGCCAGCACGACGTGCCGGAGCTGAATCCCGGCGCGGTCGTCGGCGATCACGCATGGGATCTTGACGGAGGAGGCGCGGACTTCACCGCCACGGTCTGGGCGGCAAAGGGCCCCCAGGTTGTGTCTGCGGCGCTTCCGTTCAGGTCGGACTTCGCCATGCACAGATCCCTGACGTGGCTGTCGGGGCAGGAGATAGGAACCTGGTTCGGCGGCGGGCTGTCGCCGCTTCTGGGCGGGCTGCCTCTCGAAGGGCTGGGAGAGGCACTCAACGCGTTCGGGCCGTCGCTCCGGGAGTGGGACCCGGGCTACTACAACATCCAGTACGACGGCTCAATGAAGCTCAGGGCTGTCTCGGACCCGGTTCCTGAGCCGTCGACCATTCTGCTGTTGACCGGGGGCCTGGCGGCGCTCGTTGCCGTCAGACGGCGCCGGAGAGCCTAATCTGTTGCGGTAAAGCACGTTAGGCCGCTTTTGGGGACGGCCTCCCTTGCGGGGGCCGTTTCTCTTTGTGTTGGTTACCCAGAACTTTCGACTTGTCAAGGGGAGTGGGAGATGGTACCATTAGAAGTGGAGGAGGTCATATCTGGGTTTCACTTCGCAGGCAGTCTTCCGGAGGTGGGTCATGAAGCTACTCGTTCTCTTGGGTGTGACCGCGCTCATGATGGGGCTCGCGGCCCCGGCGGGCGCTACGCTGCTTTCCGACATGTTCGGCGTGACGCTGTCGGTCGACGCCACGGGTTCATTCGACAACTCGTGGGCGCCAATCCGTTCCACCACGGACTACCTGGTGGACGACAACTTCAGCCTGCACTTCATGAGGGCTCCGTACGGCGGCGAGCTGTTCGATATCGAGGCGATCTACTTCGATGACGACGCCGACAACGCATACGTCGCAGTCGTGGGCTCATTCCCGGTGCCTATGGGGGCGGACTTTCTCGGGTTGACGATCGCGCCCGGAGACCTTGGCATAGACCTCGGGGCCGGGGCGCTCGACCTTGGAGTCGACGTCGACGGCGCCACGGGCCTCGTGGCGGACACGGCGCCCGGTGACTGGTATCAGAGCAGCACCTTCTTCATCGCCGAGACCGGTCCGACCAACTTCGCCGGGGGCGTGGCGCTCGGCTACGCGTCGCTCGATATGTACGACTACGGACTCGTCGAGCGGGGTAACGGGACCTACGTCTTCGAGATGACGATCGACAAGGGCCTGCTCGGATCGCCGACCGTTGGCGATTACATCGGTCTCGACTGGACGATGGGTTGCAGGAACGACGTCATACACCTGGACGGCGACTTCGACGGTGACACACCGCCCGTCCCGGAGCCGAGCACGCTGCTTCTCCTGGGCAGCGGCATCATCGGCGCCGTCGGATTCGTTCGCAGGCGGAGGAAGTAGTCGGAGGCGACAGCGGGCATCGGAGAATCGACACGGGCCGGGACGCGTTCCCGGCCCGTTCTTCTTGCGGCGCGGCGCCTATTGCGGCGCCTATTGCGGCGGGAGGAGGCGGCGTTGTACATTCGGCCGCATGAGGGTTCTCTTCCTGTCCGACAACTTCCCGCCCGAGACCAATGCGCCGGCTGTGCGTACGTTCCAGCACACCCGAACCTGGGTCGAGGAGGGGCACGACGTAACGGTCGTGACATGTGCGCCGAACTTCCCGACGGGGCGAGTGTACGAGGGGTATCGCAACGCCCCGTACTCGGTGGAATACGTCTCCGGCGTGCGTTTGATCAGGGTCTGGTCCTACATGGCCGCGAACGCCGGGACCTTCCGCCGCTCTCTCGATTTTCTGAGCTTCATGCTTAGCGCCGTGCCGGCCTCCCTCATGCAGAGGAGGCCCGACGTCGTGATAGGCACGTCTCCGCAGCTCTTCGCCACGCTCGGAGCCTGGGTCGTGGCGAGGGCGTTCCGGGTGCCATGCGTCTTCGAGCTTCGTGACCTGTGGCCGGAGTCTATCGTCGCGGTCGGAGCGGCGAGCGACGGAGCCGTGGTACAGGGCCTCTCGCGGCTCGCGCACTTTCTCTATCGGCACGTCGACCACATCGTGTCCGTGACCGAGTCGTTCGTCTCGATACTCGGGGAGCGAGGCATCCCCGCGGCCAAGATGTCGGTCGTTCGCAACGGCGTCGACCTCGACCAGTTCAAACCCGGGCCTCCGGACGAAGAATTCCGCAGGAGCGTCGGGGCCGGTCCCGGCGACATGCTCGTGACCTACCTGGGGACCGTGGGCATGGCCCACGGGCTGCGCCACGTTCTGGACGCGGCCGAGTTGGGCGGTGACTCCGGGGTGCGCTTCCTGATCGTGGGAGAGGGCGCCGAGAAGGCGGCTCTTAAGAGCGAGGCCGCAGCGCGGGGGGTCACCGGCGTGACGTTCCTCGAGGGACAGCCGCGCGAGCGTGTGCCGGCCATTCTAGCGTCGAGCGACGCGGTGCTCGTACACCTGCGCGACGACCCGTTGTTCGACTCCGTGATCCCCTCGAAGATCTTCGAGGCCATGGCGATGGCCAGACCGATCATTCTGGGCGTGCGCGGGGAGAGCGCCCGGCTCGTAGAGCGCACGGGTTCGGGCCTTACCGTCGAACCCGAAGACCCACGGGCCCTCCTCGAAGCCATCACGACCCTGCGGAACGACGCGGAGACGAGGCGCCGCCTTGGAGAGAACGGACGCCGCTCGGCAGAGAGCGAGTTCTGCCGGCGCGCGGCCGCTCTCAGGATGTTGGATGTGCTCGTGCGAGTTGCGAATACGCGGTGACCGCGGCCTGTGATGCCGGATGTGCTCAGGCGAGCAGCGAACGCAGGGTGACCATCGTCCGCGCGGGTGCGTCGGGAGGCCTGCCTGGTTTGCAACGGTGGGCGGGCCCGACGATCACTCGTCCTTCCAGCCCTGCCTGTCCAGAAGCTGCTCTTCGGGCACGTCGCGGACGACCCTCGCGGGTACGCCGATCATGACCTTACCCGGGGGAGCGTCGACCGTCAGCACGGCGCCCGCCGCGACGACGGCGTCCTCGCCCACGGTCCTGCCGGGCAGCAGCGTCGCGCCGGCGCCTATGCGCCCGCCGCGCCTGACCGTCACACCCTTGAAGTGCTTGAAGCGCTCTTCCGTGCGGCCGATGTAGTTGTCGTTCGACGTCGAGACTCCGGGAGCCACGAACACGCGGTCCTCGAGCGTCGAGTAGGCGGTGATGTAGCACTCGCTCTCGAGTTTGCAGTACTTGCCGATCGTGCACTTGTTCTCGACGGTGACGCCCCTGCCTATGATCGTGTGGTGTCCGACGGTCACGCCCTCCCTGACGGAGGCAAGGTCCGCGACCAGCGTGTGGTGTCCCAGCTCGCACCCCGCGTAGACCACGGTGTTTGCGCCTATGATGCACCCGTCGCCCACGATGGCCGGAGGCACCGAGGCCCCGTCGGTCGTCGCCGAGATGGCGGCCTTCATCGGGAGCTTGCCGACCACCGCTCCGTCATCGATCCGGACGCCGTCGCCGATGTGCGTCCCGTCATGGATCACCACGCAGTTGCCTATCGTGCAGTTGTCTCCCAAGGTGACGCCCGCCGAGATCACCGAGAACCTGCCCACGGTCGTATCGCGACCCAGCGACGCCGTCTCGTGCACGTACCTCTCCATCGGTCGTTCCTTTCGAGGTCTGGTCTGCCTGGGCTATTCCGGCTGGAACCGGCGTCGGCCCGCTAGAGGGAGACGGGGGCGCCTCCCGAGCGCAGCGAGCGCTGAGCCGCCTCGAGCACCCGCACGACCCTGAGGCCGTCGCGCCCGTCCGAACGGGGCGTCGAACGCGTCTTCACGCACTCGACGAAGTGCTCGCACTCCAGGCGGAGCGGCTCGACCATGTTGAGCACCGGCACGGCGACCTCTCCGAACCGGAGTGTCGGGGCGTCGGCATAGTCGGCGAACTGCCCGTTGTGCTCGACTCCCTTGTTGTAGATCCGTATCTTCTCGGCGGTCTGCATGTCGTCGAATACCACCATCTTTTTGCTTCCGACGAGCGTCGTCCGCCTGATCTTGTGCGGGTCCAGCCAGGAGACGTGCACCTGTGCCAGCTTGTTGCCGGGGAAGAGCATCCACATGAACGCCACGTCCTCTATGCCCGGCTGTATGTAGGCGGCGCCCCTGGCGGCCACCTCAACGGGTTCCTCGCCCAGCAGGTACAGTATTATTGAGACGTCGTGCGGAGCGAAGCTCCAGAGCGCGTTCTCGTCGCTGCGGATCCTGCCCAGGTTGACCCTCTCAGAGTAGAGATAGTACGGATCTCCGACCTCGCCGCTTGCGAGCAGGTCCCGCATCGCGTTGACGGCCGGATGGTACTCGAGCAGGTGCCCCACCATGAGGACCCGGCCCTCGCGTTCGGCCACCCCGACCAGGCTCTCCGCATCGGCGAGGGAGAGCGTCATGGGCTTCTCGACGAAGACGTCTTTGCCCGCGGCCATGGCCCTCGACGCGAGGTCGAAGTGCGTCACGGCAGGTGTGGCGATGACGATGGCGTCGATGTCAGGAGAGTCGATGACCTCGTTCGGGTCGTAGCATCTCTGGACATTCTTGAACCCGTTGGCGGTCTTGTCGCAACGGCCGGGCTCCGTGTCGCAGCACATCACGAGGTCCGCGCTGCGGAGATGAGCCAGGTTCCTGAGGAGGTTCCGTCCCCAGGCGCCCGCGCCTATGAGCGCTAGCTTGGTCACTGCCCCCACCCTTCCTTTTCGTTGTCTGCCCGGACCGACTTCGTGGGAGTCCGGGTGCGGTGTCGTCTCGCGAGATGCCTTTGGATCGGGTGCTCAGGCAGAGGTTCCGCCGGACCGTGTGCCCGGGCGGAAGCTCCGCGAGATTCTAGAGGGTCTCGGGGGCATCCCGCAACCGCGAATGAAATGCAAGATGCGTACCAGCGCCGCGCGGAGGCGGGGAGGCCCACTCTCTCGGCCTTGACGCCGGGGGCGCGGCGTTCTAGACTGATTTCTATTCCCGATTCACAGTTCCGCGAGCGGGGTCGACCACCGCCGGCCGACCGACGCGGTGGTACCTCTCTCCACAAGGAGGCTGCGTTGGACAAGACTGAACTCATGTTCAAGGAACTCACAGAGGCCAACGGCATCTCGGGCTTCGAAGACGAGGTCGCCGACCTGATGGCGACCTACGTGAAGGACGTCGCCGACGTGCGCTACGACAACCTCGGCAGCCTCGTCGCGGAGAAGCGCGGCAAGAGCGCGAGCCCACGTGTCATGATCGCCGGCCACATGGACGAGATCGGCTTCATGGTGAAGACCGTGACGAAGGAGGGATTCATCAAGTTCCTTCCGATCGGCGGTTGGTGGGGGCACGTGGCTCTGTCGCAGCGGGTTCTCGTCAAGACCAGGAAGGGTGAGTTCCTGGGCGTCATCGGTTCGAAGGCGCCGCACATCCTGAAGGCGGAGGAGAGGTCGAAGGTCCTCGACATCTCGGACATGTACATCGACGTCGGCGCGACCGGCAAGTTCGACGTCGGGAAGACGCTCGGCGTCCGTCCCGGCGATCCCATCACTCCGATCTCCGAGTTCACCATCCTCGGCAACAAGAAGACGTATGCGGCGAAGGCCTGGGACGATCGTATCGGCGTCGCCGCGGTGATCGACGTGCTGCACAAGGTCGGCAAGAGTCATCCCAACACGCTGTTCGGCGTGGGAACGGTCCAGGAGGAGGTGGGGCTCCGCGGCGCCAGGACGAGCGCGAGCCTCGTCGACCCCGACGTCGCCTTCGCCATCGACGTGACGATCGCCACCGACACGCCCGGCTGCGACGGAGCGGGAGAGGATCTGGGCTCCGGCGTGGGCATCATGGTGCTGGACGGCAGCGCGATTCCGAGCCGCCGGCTGCGCGACTTCGTCATCGAAGTCGCCGAGAAGGACAAGATCCCGTACGTCCTGACGGCGCTCGCCAGGGGCGGCACGGACAGCGGCACAATCCAGTTCAACAAGTCCGGCGTTCCCTGCCTGACGTTCGTCGTGCCGACGCGCTACATACACGGTCACGTCGGCGTGATCCACCGGAAGGATTACGACAGTCTCGTCAAGCTTCTGACCTCCGTCGTGAAGAGGCTCGACGCGAAGACGGTGGCGACCTTCCGCAGAGGTTAGCCTGAGAACGCAAACGGGCCCGCTCTCGGGCCTTCGCTGGTTCGGAGCCTGCCGGGACGTCCGTGGTCCCGGCAGCTCCGCTGTCCCTGTGGCCCCGGCCAAAGGAGTCGCGACGTGGCGTTCGTCCAGGACGTGTTCGGCGTCGAGAAGGCGCTCATAGGCGTCGTCCACCTGCTGCCGCTGCCCGGGAGTCCGCTATGGGGCGGCGACATGGGCGCGGTGATGCGAAGGGCACTGGCGGACGCCTCGGCCCTGAGCGGTGCGGGCTTCGACGGCATCATACTGGAGAACTTCGGCGACGTCCCGTTCGCCCGGGGGTTCGCCGGGCGGGGCGCGGTCGCCGCGCTGGCGGCCGTCGGGTCGAGGGTCGCCGAGGCGGTCGATGCGCCGCTCGGGGTCAACGTCCTCCGAAACGACGCCCTCTCCGCGGTGGGCGTGGGGGTGGCGATCGGGGCCGCCTTCGTTCGTGTGAACGTCCACGTCGGCGCGGCCGTATGCGATCAGGGCATCGTGCAGGGCGGCGCCATGGAGACCATGCGCGCCGTGCGGGACATGGGCCCCGCGCTCCGCGTCGTGGCAGACGTGGACGTGAAGCACGCATCCTCGCTGAGCGCCAGAGGCATCGAGGAGGAAGCGAAGGATGCCGTTGAGAGAGGGCTCGCGTCGGCGCTTATCGTGACCGGGAAGGCAACGGGAGCGTCCGTCGACGCGCACGACCTCGAGCGCGTGAAGGGGGCCGTCCCAGGCACGTCGGTCCTCGCGGGCAGCGGCGTCACCAGGGATACTCTGGGCGGAATCCTCACGGGGTGTGACGGCATCATAATCGGCAGTAATGTTATGAAGGGCGGAAGGGCGGGCAACCAGGTCGACGCAGCGCGCGCGGCCGCTCTCGCGTCCACGTTCATGAACGAGGCCGGCCGTTGAGCAAGCGCAAGCCGAAGACCACACCGCGGTCGACCGAATCCACCGGCTCGTGGAGGCCCGTTGCGTGCTGGAGCGTGGCCCTGTTCGTGCTCTGGCTCATCCTGACTCGCAGTCTCGACCCGCAGGAACTGATGGTCGGCGCCGTGGCCTCGGTGCTCGTCTCGCTGCTCGTCCGGCAGGTGGCGGCCCGGCTCATCCTGTGCGGGGCCAGCTGGCCGAGACGCAGCGCATACCTGCTCGCGTACGTGCCCTACCTGTTCTGGAACATCGTCAAGTCCAACATCGACGTAGCGTCGCGCGTCGTGAACCCGCGACTGCCCATACGGCCCGGGATCGTGCGCGTCAAGACCAGGCTCAAGAGCCCACTCGGTCGGCTCCTCCTGACGAGTTCCATCACGCTGACGCCCGGGACCCTGACGGTCGACATCGAGGGCGACGATCTCTTCATTCATTGGATCGACGTCGAGGGCACCGACACCGAGGCAATGTCGCGCAGGATCGTCGGGGGCTTCGAGCGATATCTGGAGGTGATCTTTGGCTAGCCCGCTCATCGTCGCAGCCGCCGTCTTCGGCATGGCGGCGGTGGTCCTGTCGATGCTCCGGATGTTCCGCGGACCGACGGCGACCGACAGGGCTGTGGCGCTGGACGTGGTCACGCTGGTCCTGATGCCGACCATGGTCGGTCTGGCCGTGTTCACCGGCCGCGTCATCTACATCGACGTCGCGCTGGTCTACGGACTTCTATCGTTCCTCGGCGTGATGTCGCTCGCGCGGTACCTGGACAGGGGGCTCTGAGCCGGCATGGCGGTCCTTCAGGTCATAGGCGGTGTAGTGGCGTTGGTGGGGTCGGCCTTCCTCTTCTTGGGGGCGCTGGGCATCGTGCGCATGCCCGACCTCTACAACCGCATGCAGGCCGGCACGAAGGCGACGACGCTCGGATGCCTGCTCACACTGACCGGGCTCGGGCTGTACCAGCCGACGTGGCTGCCGAAGATCCTGCTCCTCGCACTGTTCGTACTCCTTACGAACCCCATCTCTTCACACGCGCTGGCGCGGTCGGCCCACAGGGCGGGTATCCCTCTCGTCCGTAAGTCGGTGGTCGACGCGCTTTCCGAGAGGGACGGCGGCGGTTCAGCCGCCGGCGGCGTCGACGAGGAGGAGCTGTGATAGTCGCCGACGTCATCATCTGCGCGCTCATGCTGGCCGCTGCCGTGGCGGCGGTGGTGGTCAGAGGGCTCCTCTCGGCGATCATCCTGGTCGGCGTGGTGAGCCTGTTCGTGTCGTATCTCTTCCTCAGAATGGGCGCGCCCGACGTCGCGATGACGGAGGCGGCCATCGGCGCGGCGCTCAGCACGGTCGTGTTCCTGATAGCCCTCCGGCGCACCAGGAGGAAGGCATGACACGGCGCCTCGTGACCATAGCCGTTCTCATCGGACTGGCGCTCGTGTGCTGGCAGATCGTGGCCGCCGGAACGCCGGCCGACCTTGGCGGTGTCAGCCGTCACTACGTCGAGCACGGCGTACAGGAGAACCGCGGCGCCAACCTCGTGACGTCCGTCGTGGTGAACTACCGAGGCCTCGACACGCTGGGCGAGGTCGCCGTCCTGTTCCTGTCGGTGAGCGGCGTCGCGTTCGTCCTGCGGAGGTTCCGCGGCGAGCCGGCGGCGAAGCCCACGCGGTCGAGCGAGATCGTGCAGACCGGCGCGCGACTGCTGGTCGGGCCGATGCTGCTCTTCGGGATCTACATCTTCGTCCACGGGCATCTGACGCCCGGAGGAGGTTTCCAGGGCGGAGCGGTCGTGGCGTCCGCCGTCCTCTTGCTGCTCCTGGCCGAGCGCGACAGACCTCTTCCGCACGCCTTCCTCTCGTGGCTCGAGTCGACCTCCGGCGCCGGGTTCGTCATCGTCGGGCTCATCGGGCTGGCGGTCGCCGGCTCGTTCCTGGCGAACAGGGGCGTCATCGGTCTCGGGGAGTGGAACCGTCTCTTCTCGGCAGGCGTGATTCCCATCGTGTACACGCTCACGGGCCTCAAGGTCGGCTCCGAGCTGGCGACGCTCCTCGACGTGATGATGAGGGGCGAGGGGAAGGAGGGGGGCCGATGAACCCCGGCGGCCTCTATCTCGCCAGCGGAGCCGCGCTCATCGTGATCGGCATCGCCTGCGCGGTTCTCAAGAGGAACCTGCTCAGGATGGTGCTCGGCTTTGCCATACTGGACGCCGGCGTGCACCTCTTCATCGCCGCGATGGGCTATCTGCCTGGGCGCACGGCCCCGATCGTCGACGAGGCCAACATGTTCAGCGACGTGGCGACGATGGCGGTCGACCCGACGCGCTTCGTCGACCCGGTGCCTCAGGCGCTCGTGCTGACCGCCATCGTCATCGGCGTCGGCGTGACCGCGCTCATGCTGGCGTACGTCGTGCGGCTCTACGCACGCGAGGGTACGCTCGACGTCCGTGAGTTCAGGAGGCTCAAGTGGTGAGTCCCGTCCTCTTCGTGGCGATACCTCTGGCCACCGCCTTCCTGCTCCCGCTCGTGACCTCCGGTCGCCGCGGAAGCGGCCGGGCGCGAGCGGTCCAGGCGGTCGTGCTTGCCGCGGTGCTGGCGGGAGTCGCGTATCTCGTTCCTCCGCTGCTTCGCGGCGGCGCGCCGATCGAGGTCACCACGGGCGGCTGGCCTCCTCCGCTCGGCATCAACCTGCGTTTCGGACCCGCCGAGGCGGCCCTACTGGCACTCGCAGCGGCGACCGCTCTCGGAGCGGCGCTGCGTGGGGCGGCGCGCGTCGGACGCGGCGACCGCCCGTCTTCGTCGCGCGGACGCGGGCGCGACCTCGACGATGACGCGGTGGCCGCAGGTACGGCCGACAGGGCGCCGGTGCTGGAACTCCTGATGTTCGTAGGCGCGGCGGGCCTAATCATGACCCGCGACATCTTCAACACGTTCGTGTTCCTCGAGATCGCGTCGATATCGACCTACGCGCTCGCGGTCGCGGGGCGGGAGCGCTCCGGTCTCGAGGCCGGGTTCAAGTACATGTTCCTGGGCGCCGTCTCGTCCGCCCTGATGCTCATGGCCATCGCGGTGCTCTACCGGCTGACGGGCACGCTCAACATCGACGGCATGAGCGAGGCGCTACTGCGCATTTCGACGCCGGCCTTCCCTGTCCCCGCGCTTCAGGTCGCGCTGGCGTTCCTGCTCGTGGCCTTCTTCGTGGAACTCAAGGTCTTCCCACTGAACGGTCCCGCGCTGGACATGTACGCGGGCGTTGAGCCCGGCGTCATGGCTCTGGTCGGCGGAACGACCCTCATGGCGGCGGTGTTCGCATTCTGGAAGGTGCTTCCGTTCTTTCACGGGGCGGCCTGGTCGACCGTGGTGATGGCGGTCGGGGCGTTGAGCTTCCTGGTCGGCAACGGTTTCGGCACGAGGCAGCGCAGCGTCAGGCGCATGCTCGGCTACTCGACGTCCGCCCAGGTCGGGCTCGTCGTGATGCTCCTGCCGCTCGTGGTGAGGGGAGTGGTCGGGCCCGAGATCCCCGTCATCCTGCTGGCGAGCCACGTGCTCGGCAAGACGGGCGTCCTCTGGCTGGTCGGCAGGCACGGAGGAGAGACCCTGGACGACTGGCGCGGGGCGTTCGCCGGCTCGCCGCTCGCGAGATTCTCGCTGACCACGCTCGTGCTGACGCTGGCCTGTCTGCCACCGTTCCCCGGGTTCTGGGGCAAGTGGTACGCGCTCAGCTCGCTATCCAGAACCGGGCACGTGTGGCTCGTGGCGGCCGTGCTCCTGGGCTCTTTCTTCGAGTTCGTCTACATGTTCGGATGGTTGAGGAGAGTGCACTCGCCGGCCCCCGAGGCGGACTCCGCAGGGCAGGCGACCCGGAACGCGACCGACATCGAGCGCGCGACCAACGACGAGCCCGAACTCGAGGCCGCCGGTCCGGACGACAGACCGGTCGTCTTCGTCCACGTCTTCGCGTTCGCCTCACTGGCCATAGGTTTCCTCATGATGCGGGGGCAAGCGTTGCTTCCGCCGGCGCCGGTGATGCTGCTCGCGGGCGCGGGGCTCGCGCTCCTGGCGTTGCGCGCGCTCCCCGGCCGCGCGCGCGAGGCCCTCGTGCTGCTCACCGTGGTCGGCGTGGGCTGGATGCTCTCGAGTTCGGGGCTTCTGTCCCTCGCCGACGTGCGCGGGCTCTTCACCGCGGTCGTCCTTCTCGGCGGCACGCTGGCGGCGCTCTCATCGTACGCCGTCCCCGCCCCGGGCCGGTCGTACGATGGGCTCTTCCTCATTCTGATGTCCTCGCTCGTGATGCTCGTCCGCGCCGAGTCGTTGCTCATCTTCTTCCTGGCGTGGGAGGCGATGACCTGGACGTCCTACCTCCTGGTCGCGGGCGGACGGCGCGGAGCAGCCCCGGCGTACTCGTACATGCTGTTCTCCGGAGCGGCCGGGTTCCTCGTCATGGGCGGGCTCATGATAGCGGCCGGCCGCGGCATCACGTCGATCACCGACGTGTCGATGCTCACGGGCTCCGCCGCCGCGTGGGCGGCGGTGCTCCTGGGCGCCGGGTTCGCGATCAAGGCGGCGTCGGCCGGAGCGCACATCTGGGCGCCGGGCGCCTACGCCGAGGCTCCGGACGTCTTCTCGGCGTTCATCTCAGGCGTGCTGTCCAAGATGCCGCTCTTCGGCATCGTCGTGTTCGCCGCCCGTCTGGTCGCGGGCCCGGGGGTCCCGAGGTTCTGGGGAGTCGAGCCTTCCTACGTGCTCGCGTGGCTCGGCGCCATCACGGCCTTCGGCATGACGCTCCTGGCCGCGCTGCAGGAGGACGCGAAGCGCCTCCTCGCGTACTCGTCGGTCGGGCAGATCGGCTACGCGGTCGTGGGACTCGCGCTCTTCACGCCGCTCGGATGGACCGCGGCGCTCTACCACGTCGTCAACCACTTCCTCATCAAGATGCTGCTCTTCCTGGCCGTGGCCGGCGTCGTCTACCGTACAGGCACGACCGACATGCATCGCATGGGCGGGCTCATCAAGAAGATGCCGGCGTCGTACATCTCGGTCCTGATCGGTATCATCGCCCTCTCGGGCGTGCCGCCGCTCTCGGGCTTCGCGGGGAAGTGGCTGCTCTACTCGGCGCTGCTGGAGAAGGGATGGTACTTCGTCGCGGGGCTGTCGATGTTCGCCTCGGTGATAGCGTTCCTGTACCTCTTCAGGCTGATACACTCGATCTTCCTAGGACAGCTCAAGCCCGAGCACCGCAACGTCAAGGAGGCGCCGCTTCCCATCGTCACCGCCCAGGCCATACTCGTGTTGGGCATCATGGGCATCTCGGCGTTCCCGCAGGCCGTGCTTCGGCCCGTGGCCGGGATCGTGGAGAGGGCGCTCGGCTCTCCCGGCATACTGCTCGCGGCAGACGGCTCGCTCCAGGTCGGCTACGGCTACCTGAACGCGTTCGCCGTGATGGCGCTCGTCATGGTGCTCTTCGCGATCTTCTTCGCGTTCCTCCTGTTCCTCGGCCCGAAGACGAGGAAGGTGAAGCAGCTCGACATCGTGTACGCCGGCGAGATGCCTCCGGCGCCCCAGGAAATACACCACGCATACGACTTCTACCGTCCATACAAGAGGGCGTTCTCGCCGCTCCTGCGCGTGTCCGCCGGGCGCGGATGGGGCCGGACCTCCGCCTGGGCGGGGAGGGCCGCCGAGGTCGGGCGGCGCATGTACACGGGTGACGGGCAGTCCTATCTGGTCTACGCGCTGGCGTTCGCCGTGCTCCTCGCGGTGGTGAGGGTGTGGTTCCTGAGATGAACGCGGTCTTGGACATAGACCTCCGCATCGTCGTTGCCGCCGCGCTCAGCGTGGTCGGCGGCATCGCGTACGGACTCCTGATCGGCGGCGCCATCCGTGTCGTGATGGCGCGCATCCAGAGCCGCATCGGTCCGCCGATCTGGCAGCCGTACATCGACCTCGCCAAGATCTTCTTCCAGAGGACGTCGATCAGGCACGGGATGATGTTCTACCTGGCGCCGGCCTTCAGGATGACGGGAGGCGTGGGGCTCTACCTCCTCATACCGGTGGTCGTCGGCGTTCCCGGCCTGTCCGGCTTCTCGTTCTCGGGCGACCTACTGCTCGTGCTCTACTTCATGTTCTTCGGCTGCCTGGGCATGGCCCTGGGCGCGGGCGAGAGCGGACACCCACACGCAGTGCTGGCGGTGTCGAGGGGCCTCTCGCAGATGTCCTCGTACGAGCTTCCGTTCTCGCTGGCGGTGATCGCGCTGGCGGCGCACGCGGGGACGTTCTCGATAGCGGGCATTGTCGAGGCGCAGACCGGCGGCGTGTCGCACTGGTTCCTCTTCGCGAACCCGTTCGCGGCCGTCGCGGGACTCCTCGCGTTCCTCGGCATGCAGATGTACTCGCCGTTCGACATCGTGCTCGCTCCCCAGGAGATCCCGATCGGCCCGCCGACCGAGTACAACTCGGCGTTCATGACGCTCATGATGTCGGGCCGGGCCATCTTCGGCGTCGCGAAGTGCGTGCTCTACATGGACCTCTTCCTGGGCGGCGCAGGCAGCGTGCCCGAGGCGATGCTGAAGGTCTTCCTGCTCTACTTGTGGCCGGTGTTCGTGGGCGCCGTCTTCCCGCGCTTCAGGGCCGAGCAGTCGGTGCGTTTCTTCCTGAAGTGGCCGACCATCGCCGGCGTGCTGGCCATCGTGTTCGGGATCGTGATGAGGGGGAGGATGGGATGAGCGACGACAGGACGAAGAGAGACGACGGACCGCCCGTCGGCGGCGTGCGCGGCGACGGATCGACTGAGGGCGGCGTGAGCGCCGACGGACCGCCCGTGAGCCCGGTCATGGGCCCGTACGAGCCGGTCGAGGCGCCTCCACTTCCGGAGTTCGACTCGTACTGCTATCTGGGCGCCGACGAAGCGCCGCAGCCGCTCGAGTACCGGGAGGCGTTTGCGAAGATCAAGAACTGGTGTCGCGCGAACTCGCTCTGGATCATGGCGTACGGCACGGGCTGTGGCGCCATCGAGCTCCGTCCGCTCATGACGAGCCGGTTCGACATCGCAAGGTTCGGGATGGCTCCGAGGCCCACTCCGCGACAGTCGAACGTTCTCATCATCGGCGGATACCTGTCGCTCAAGACCCTGAAGAGGGTGATCCGTTCGTACGAGCAGATGCCTGCGCCGAAGTGGGTCGTGGCGCTGGGCTCGTGCACGATCAACGGCGGCATGTACTGGGACTCGTACTACACCATCAACAGGCTCGACCTCTACCTGCCGGTCGACGTCTACGTGTCGGGCTGCATGCCCAGGCCGGAGGCGGTGATCGCGGGGTTCCAGAGTCTGATGGACAAGATCAAGCGCGGAGAGGCGAACGGGTGGAACGAGTACCTGGAGAACCTCGCCGAGTACAAGGCGAACCAGAAACGCGCGATCCGCGACTGGAACATGCCGGACTACAACTGGTAGGCGGGGAGGCGCCGCCCGCGGTCTGACCGGTCGAGGCCGGTGCGGGGCGGCCGGCGGGTCGCTCGAGGGAGCACGAAGTGGCTGACGACATCCTGAAGGAACTCCAGCGCAGGTTCAAGCTCTCGAACGCGGAGACGAAGCGGCCCGACCTCCGGGCGGCGGCGGTGCGCCCGGGCGCGGTTCGCGACGTCCTCGAGTGGCTCAGGCGGGAGAGCGGCCACATGCAGCTCACGCTCGTCTCCGCGGTCGACTGGATCGAGGACGGCGAGTTCGAGATCGTATGGCTCGTGACCGACCCGAACGCGCACACGACCCTCATGCTCTCGACCAGGGTGGCTCGCGACAGGGCCTCGCTTCCCACGGTCCACGACCTGTGGCCGCAGGCGGTCACGTACGAACAGGAACTGAACGAGATGTTCGGCATCCTCTTCGAGGGGAGCCCGAGACAGGGCGTGCCGTTCATACTAGAGGGCTGGCGCGACCTTCCGCCGATGCGGCGCGACTTCGACACGGCGGCCTACTCGCTCTCGCACTACGAGGGCAGGCCGGGCAGGCGCTACATCGACGCCAGGACGTTCATAGGTGAGAAGAGCGGCGAGAAGGGCTACTCGAATGAGTGAGCGCGAACCGAAGCGGCCGACCGGGGACACGGCCCCCAGCGGGGCGGCGCCGCGGGCCGGGGCCCCCGACCCCACGAAGGAGGTCCATCTCTGGTTCGGGCCCCAGCACCCGGGCGTGACCGGCAACATGTCGGTAGAGGCCTGGTTGCAGGGCGACACCATCCTTCGCGGCATCACGCACGTCGGCTATCTCCACAGGGGATTCGAAAAGCTGATGGAGCGCCGCACGTTCATACAGTCGTTCCCGATCGTCTGCCGCATATGCGTTCCGGAGCCGGACACCAACGAGTACCTGCTCGCGGCCGGTGTCGAAGAGATCTCGGGGCTCGCGGCCGAGGTGCCCGAGCGCGCAAGATGGCTCCGCACGCTCACGCTCGAGATGTCGCGTCTCAGCGCGACGCTCATGGTGCTCGGCGGCCACATCGGCTCGATGGGTCTCGGACCCGTGCCGCAGTGGATGATGACGCTCCGTGACTTCGTCCTCGACAGCTTCGAGGAACTCTCCGGCCACCGCATCTATCACATGTACATCGTCTACGGCGGCGTGAGGCGGGGTGTGCCCGACGGCTTCGGGCAGAGGCTCGAGACCACGCTCCGGGCCATCGAGGAGAGGCTGCCCTGGATCGACCGCCTCATGTTCGACTCGGCCGTGTTCCGCAAGCGCGCGATCGGCGTGGGCTACGTGCCGCCCGAGTGGGCCGACGAGATGGCGATAACCGGCCCTGTCCTGCGCGCGATGGGCGTGGCCCGCGACCTGCGCAAGGACAGCCCCTACGAGATGTACGGGAGGCTCGAGTTCGACGTGGTGACCGAGACCGGTTCCGACATCTTCACGCGCGCGCTCGTGAGGCGCCGCGAGATCGAGCAGTCCGTGGGCCTCATCCGACAGATGCTCGAGATGATGCCGAAAGAAGGGCCCGTGGCCGCGCGCGTCCCGAACTTCATGAACTGGCGGGTGGCTCCCGGCATGACCTACGTGAGGGCCGAGGCGAGCCGCGGGGAGATGGGATACTTCGTGGTGACGGACGGCTCCGACAAGCTCCGTCGCGTCAACGTGCGCGGACCTTCGTACGTCAATGGGGTGAGTCTCCTCGAGCGACTGCTGCCCGGGACCAACATCTCGGACCTGGCGCCGCTCATGGTCTCCCTCCAGACGTGTCCCCCCGAGATAGAGAGGTGACGGGATGAGCCTCAAGCACGTCATATCCCCGTTCTCGGCGTGGGTCAGGGCGTTCACCAAGCCCTACACGGTCCCCAAGGCCAAGACGATGAGGCCGGGCGCGCAGCGCTACCGCGGATGGCACGTGAACGACACCGACAAGTGCGTCGGCTGCGGCACGTGCGCGAGCATATGCCAGAACGAGGCGATCGACATGGTCGAGGTCGAGTCTCCCGAGACCGGGGACTCCGGGCTCCGCCCGCGAGTCGACTACGGCCGCTGCTGCTGGTGCGCGCTCTGCGTCGACGTGTGTCCGTCGGGCTCGCTCGGCATGTCGAACGAGTACAACTGGGTGGACGCCGACGCCGACGTCTTCCGGTACACGCCGGGCGTCGAGGAGAAGCCGTGGGACTCGCACGACAAGGGTTGGAGGCAGAGCGGTGACGAGTTCAGCGTCTTCGATCCCTCGCGCGTCCCCATGCCGATGCTCCCGGCGGAGGAACGGACCGGGAGCTGGGCCGAGGTCGTGCTCGGATACGCCGAGGATGAGGCGCGCAGGGAAGCCTCACGCTGCGTCCAGTGCGGCATCTGTGTTGCCGCCTGTCCCGCCCACATGCACATACCGGATTACATCGCCGCGATCAGGGACGGGAACTACGCCGAGGCGGTGCGCGTCATATACGACAACAACCCGATGCCGGAGATGTGCGGCATGGTCTGCACACGGAAGTGCGAGACCGTCTGCAGCGTGGGACTCAAGGGGGACCCCATCGCGATCCGTTGGCTCAAGCGGTTCGCCACGGAGCGGTTCGACGACCTGCGCTCCGTCATCGACACGAAGGCGAGCGAGGTGGGGAAGGGACATTCGGTCGCGGTCGTCGGAGGCGGTCCATCCGGGTTCACTGTCGCGCATTACCTGGCGCTCCGCGGGTTCGACGTGACGATCTATGAGCGCCTGCCGAAGCTGGGCGGCGCCACGTACTCGGGCATACCGCGCTACCGGTTCCCCACACCGTCGCTCGACAAACAGGTCGCGCTCCTCGAAGGCCTCGGGGTCAGGATCGTGACGGACCACGAGGTCGACGAGAAGGAGTTCGCGAGGCTCAGAGAGGAGAACCTGGCGGTCTTCGTCGGCACGGGGCTCATGAAGCCGTACTATCTGAACGTCCACGGTGAGGACCTGCCGGGCGTCATCTACGCGCTCGACCTGCTTCGCGACGTCAATCTGGGCAAGGACGTCGAAGTGGGGAAGAAGGTCGTGGTGGTCGGCGGCGGCAACGTCGCCATCGACGCGGCCCGCGTGAGCAGGCGGCTCGGCGCGGCGGTCACGATCGCCTACAGGCGCAGGCATGAGGACATGCCCGCCGACGACGAGGAGATCGAGGACGCCGAGGCGGAGGGCGTCGAGATCATCACCCAGAGCATCCCGCTCGAGGTGAAGCAGACAGAGGACGGACGTCTCAACATGGTCTGGGGTCCGGCCAAGATGCTTCCGGCGGAGCCCGGCAAGCGTCCGAGGCCTCAGCTCATTGAGGGCGTTCGGAACGACATGGTGGTCGACCGCGTCATCGTCGCGATCGGTCAGGGTCCCGACCTCTCCTGGATGGGAGACGGCCCGGCGGGCGAGATATCGGAGGACCGGGGCTGGATCAAGGTCGACGAGCACGGCGAGACGCCGCTCTCGGGCGTGTTCGCCGGTGGCGACCTCGTGAACTCGGTCGCGGACGCGATCTCCGCCATAGCCGATGGACTGCGAGCCGTCGACGGCATAACAGGACTTGCGGAGAAACGCCGCTGAGCGCCGGAGGAAGAGTCATGCTCAGGATCTACGACACGCTGGATGCCAGGAAGAAGGAATTCGTCCCGGTCAACGAGGGCAAGGTCGGGATGTACTTCTGCGGAATGACCGTCCAGTCCGAGCCGCACGTGGGGCACATGCGCGTGGCGGTAGTGTCCGACCTCTTCAAGAGGTACCTGACGTTCAAGGGCTACGACGTCACCCTGGTCATCAATTTCACAGACATAGACGACAAGATCATCGAGAAGGCACGAGAGCAGGGCGTCGGCTACCTTGAGATCGCCCAGCGCAACATAGACAAGTTCATGGCGTTCCTCCACTTCCTGGGCGCCGAGGAGGCCGACCACTACCCGAGGGCGACCGAGTTCATCTCCGAGATCATCGCACTCGTGAAGGACCTGGAGGGGAAGGGCTACGCCTACGAGTCGGGCGGAGATGTCTACTTCGAAGTGAAGAAGTGGCCGAGCTACGGCAAGCTCTCGAAGAGGAACCTGGACGACCTCCTGGCCGGCGCGAGCCAGAGGGTCGACATCGACGACAAGAAGCGCAACCCCGAGGACTTCGCGCTCTGGAAGAAGGCCAAGGAAGGCGAGCCCGCCTGGAAGAGCCCGTGGGGGATGGGGCGTCCGGGCTGGCACATCGAGTGCTCGGCGATGTCGACCAAGTACCTTGGAGAGCATTTCGACATACACTGCGGCGGGACGGAGCTCATCTTCCCGCACCATGAGAACGAGATAGCCCAGTCCGAGGCATCCACGGGGAAGCCGTACGTGAACCATTGGGTGCACCACGGACTCGTGAACCTCGTCGGTGAGAAGATGTCGAAGTCGACCGGCCACTTCAAGACGATGGAGGAGATCGCGTCGAAGTTCCCGCCCGACGTCGTCCGCTTCTACCTGCTCTCGACCCACTACAGAACGCAGATCGAGTTCTCCGACGAGCGACTCGCGGAGGCCGCGGCGTCGATAGAGCGCTTCCAGAACCTGTTCCGGACGCTCTCCCGTCTGGTGGGTCCGGAGGGAGTAGGGGAGTCGGCGGCCTCGCCGTCTCCGGAGATGCAGGATGTTCGAACGAAGTTCATTGAAGCGATGGACGACGATCTGAACACCGCTCAGGCGATCGGACATCTGTTCGACGCGGTGCGGGTGCTGAACCAGGAAATCGAGTCCGGCGCGGACGCGACCGCTCTGCGGGCCGACAGGGCGACTCTCAGGGAGCTTCTTGACGTGCTGGGACTTCTGTCGACGCTCAAGGGCGGGGAGGACGACGTGCCGGAGCAGATCGTCGATTTAGTGAACGCACGCTCAGCAGCCAGGGCCGCTAAGGACTGGGCGAAAGCGGATGAACTGCGCTCAGCAATCGAGGCAGCGGGCTACACCGTCGAGGACACCCCAGAGGGACCCGTGGCCCACAAGGCGGCCGCCTAGAGGGCAGGCGAGGAGCGTCCCCGCCGCCTCAAAGAGGCCTACTGGGGCGCTGTTTCGCCATGCGCATACATCGAGCCTCTTTTGAGTTGACATTGCCGCCTTCCGTGAGTAGACTCTCAAGTTTGTGGCTGGGAGTATCGAGAGGAGGCCCCTTTCCGAGGGGTACTCTGTGAGGCTTGAGCTGGCGTAGCTCAACGGTAGAGCGCCTCACTTGTAATGAGGGGGTTGGGGGTTCGATTCCTCTCGCCAGCTCCAGAAAAGCATGGAGAGGCCCGATGCTCGCCAGGCAGGGCCGATCCGGCAAAGCGGTACAGGACGGGGGGGTTCCCGAGCGGTCAAAGGGAACAGACTGTAAATCTGTCGGCGAAGCCTTCG